>NZ_JBFBJT010000088.1:0-9124 GCF_040686175.1 Streptomyces sp. NPDC086077
GTCCGGATTTGGTCGGGCGGGAGGTCGCCGAACGAACTTCAGCGAGTCGGCCGACACGGTGGACCCTTATGGTTCACGGCACCCATGTCGTCTCGACCCTGGCCGGAACCGGGGCAGCGTCCGGGCGCGGCTTCAAGGGAGTAGCTCCGGGGGGCGGATCCTGGACGCCAAGGTGCTGGGTGACGATGGCAGTGAGCCTTTCCAACCTGACGGCGACGGTGAGGTGTTGGAGGTTGCCAGCTGTACGGAACGACGAAGCCCCTGGTAGACGGGTGCTCAATCAAGATCACCCGTGTCCGCCAGGAGCTTCGCGTGCTTGTCTATCCTTCGTCGATCGATCTGTCCAACGGCACCCTGCGCTACCTGACCGCGCTGCTGCGTGCCCGACAAGCGAGAGATCGGGACCCGGTGGCGACGGCTGCCTGTCGGCCGTCAGGCCCTGCTCGCCCTCGCCCACCTGCGGTGCGGGGACACCTACGCGCGGCTCGCCGCCGGGTTCGGCGTCGGCGTCGCGACCGTGTACCGATACATACGTGAGGTGATCGACCTCCTGGCCGCCGCCGCGCCGACCCTGACCGAGGCGATGAAGACCATACGGGCGAAAGCCTTCCTGATCCTGGACGGCACCCTGCTGCCGATCGACCGGATCGCCGCCGACACCCCGTACTACTCCGGTAAACACAAACGTCACGGCATGAACGTTCAGGTCCTCACTGACCCGTTCGGCCGACTGCTGTGGGCCTCGCCGGCATTGCCCGGATCGACCCATGACCTGACCGCCACGCGGCAGCACGGCATCATTGACGCGCTCGCCGAAGCCGACGTGAAGTGCTGGGCGGACAAGGCATACCAGGGCGCCGGGCGCCTCGTCCGGGTGCCGTTCAGGGGCCGCCGACTCAAACGCTGGAAGCGGCGGCACAACAGCGACCACGCCAAGATCCGCTGTCTCGGCGAGCAGGCCATGGCCGTCCTGAAGGGCTGGTGCCTTCTGCGGAAGCTCCGCTGCAGTACCAACCGGATCACCGACATCGTGAAGGCCGTCGTCGTCCTTCAGCACTTCTCGACCTGAGGTGAGAAACGACTTCATGAGTTTTGACATCTTCGTGTGCCGGTTCGAGAACGGTGAGCCGGCGCCGTTGGACATGAGTGCCGCGCACGAGGTCCTCGGCCCCTATGCAGTGGTGCAGGACCCCGAGACGGACTTCCTGCTGGTGAGTACGGCGGAGGGGGAGGAGGCGGGTGTGTACTTCAACAGTCCGACCGGCATCACCTTCAACCGCTTCGGAGGGGACGGGATCATGGACCTCCTGGCCGTCCTGCTGCGACGGCTGGATGCCGTGCTCGTTGTCCCGGGCGGGCCAACCATGATTCAGCGGGACGCGGACCGCGAGCTTCTGCCCGCCTCCCTCAGGGACGGGTGGCCCGTCGTCGTGGCCCGTACCGGCGCGGAGATCGACCGGGCGATCCGGGCTTCCTGAACGAACGGGCGAGGGGCCTGTCCCGGTGCGTCTCACCGGGTCAGGCTCCGTCGTCTCCACGCGGGCGCGGGCGCGACTGCCGGCCAGTACGCCTCCGTCACAGCAGCCACGCTGGGATCTGATGCATCGGCCAGTAGGCCATGGCCACCTTAAAAAGCTGGCGTCTCCTGCGAAAGCTCCGCTCCAGTGCCAACGGGATCACCAGCATCGTGAAGACCGTTCTGATCCTTCACCACGTCTCGAACTGAGGTTGGAAAAGGCTCAGTGGATCGGATTCCAGTGTCATCGCGGGGATGGAGTGGGTGGTCGCCGAGGGGGCGCGTGTCGTCAATCTGAGTCTGGGCGGCACGGATACCCCTGGTATCGATCCGCTGGAAGAAGCGGTCAACCAACTCTCCGCGCAGACGGGTGCCTTGTTCGTCATCGCCGGTGGCAACGACCCAGCTCTGTCTCCCTGCGGGCAAAACTCACCGACCGAAAGGGGAACACACTGACCCAGACAATCGACCGCGCCTACATCACGGTCCTGTAAGCGATGCTGCGGTGTGCCCCCCGGAGTCGGGACGACGGAGGCACACCCGCATCTTCGAACACAGCACCACCTTTGTGGATGGGCCTCCAGTCGTCTGGGCGGCTCTCTGCAGTTTCGGTCGACGAGCCTCCGGGCGCCTACGTGGGACGAGAGGGACAGACTGTGACACGAAGGGCCCAGCGAAGAGGCCGCGGTCGACGGGCAGAGAGCTTCGTTCTCGTGACTGTCCACGACGGAGGGAGCACGAAGGGCCTATTTGCAACCCGGAGAACGGTCGCGCGTCAGTCATGGCGAGACGACGTGCTCTGGCGGTCGTCCCCGGCCCGTCGCAGAGAGACGGCGTGCCTTACGCAGGTCCGCGGTCGGTGCGGCACCAGCCCCAAGGGACACTCACGTAAGAATGATAGGAAGAACGATGAGAAGAATGGCCCGGGCCGCCCTAGTACTCCAGCAGCACTTTGACGTTTTCCCTGTTCAGGGGTGGTTTCGGTGAGTGTAGTGGGCTGATGGTCCGCCCGGGTTCTCTTTCCCGGACCGCCCCTCGATCGTGTGCAGCCGCCGCTGATAGTGGCAGCGGTTCGGGCAGCCTCCCGGCGTGATCGACGAGCGTGCAGTTGAGATCTGGAACGACGAACTCGAGGAACTGTTCCTGCGTACCGGCCACCGCTTCAAGCGGGTTGAGCCGCGCCGCAGGATGCGTGATTACGTCCGTGGGCTGCTGGGTCCGGTTGGCCGCAAGAACGGCTGGCAGCTGGCCGAATACGCCGGACACCGCACCCCCGACCGCCTCCAGAGGCTCCTCAACGGCGCCCGCTGGGACGCCGCGAGCTCCGCGACGACCTCCAGTACTACGTAGCCGAACGGCTCGGCGAACCCGACGGAATCCTCATCCTCGACGACACCGGCTTCCTCAAGAAGGGCACCACCTCGGCCGGCGTGCAACGCCAGTACTCCGGCACCGCCGGCCGCACCGAAAACTGCCAGATCGGCGTGTTCGCCGCCTACGCCACCACCCGCGGACGCGCCCTGGTGGACCGGCCCCCGGGGACATCGGTCATCGATCCCCGGGGGCCGGCTTCTTTGCAGGACTCACTAGCCAGCTTCATCCTGTGGCACCCAACCTGCGCGCCGCTGCAACAGGCAGTTTGCCCAGGTCAGGTCAGCAGGGCTTCCAAGAGGAAACCGCGTCGTTGAACTTGGAACCGGCAAGATTGGCCACCTCGTACCCAGCGCGAATCTTGAAGTAGTCGCCCTGGTGGTTGTTGTGCTCCCAGAAGCAGAGGTCACGGCCAGTCGTGTTCCTGATGGACGAAATAGCGTCCTGGAAGCCCGGGCCGATCTGGTTGGCTACGTCGTAGATGTACTCCCGCTGCTGCATGTTCATGTGGCACCCCCACGACTGATTAGCGAAGTAGGCGTCCACGCAGATGGAGAGGCCCGTCGATGCCTTCGCTGCGGTGTTCTCAGCAGCGGCAGCGACTCCTGCCGTCGTAGAGGCAAGTCCCAGCGCCGCCACCGATATGGCGAGTCCGGCCAAAGTCTGCTTGATGTGCGAGTTCATGCTTCCTCCCAGGACGTTGGAGATCGCGAGCCGAATCCGCTCATTGACGTATTCCACTCACAACCACCATGATCAACTGTCGTCGATCATCTTATATATCTCTCATGAGAGATACGAATCGGAATCTAGTGATTCAGAACACGAATATACGAATTCATTTCCCGCCGCGACCGCTAGAAATCCTGCGGGCACAGCAATTCCCCCGTCGTCACCGAAAACAATTCGGAACCGTACGGGTTCACACGCCCACGAGCGGCAGGGTGCGTTTTCTTCCTACTAGTCATCTTGAATAAATCCGGACGCGGCTTTGAAACCGTCCTGCCAGCTCCGCCAACCTGAACCGGGATCTTGCAGTCGACCGCACAGTCCCGCTAATGATGCCTCGGCTTTGAGTCACTGGTGACTCGCCCTGGGGTGAAGCGCACGATCGGCCCGCCGATGGCTGCTCCCGATCAGGGCTCTTCCGGCCAGCCGTGAAGTGCGCTGAGCAGGTTTGGTTCGAGTCTCGACGGACGCATGCCTGTCTGGTCGCAACGGCCCCACTGCGCCTATTTCACAGCATCAAGCTCACACGCTCGCTGACACCGAGCAGTGATTTTCCGTGCACCTCCAGGCCGACGGCGGGAATCAGCCCGGCGTGACGAGCAGCGACATTGGCATCTCGCCAAATCCGCTGGAGGATGTTGCTGTCGGCGAACGCCGATGAACCGTGCACATTCGCGAGCACATTGATCGCCTCGACGACCTGTTGGGCCGCGAAGCCGGCACGCGCCCTGATGTGCGACCGTGTGGCAAGGCTCAGCGGCCCACCGTGGGCTCCCCTGTCCACCTCGTCTGCCGCCCGATAGACGAGCAGACGGGCACTCTCCAATTTCAGCGCGGCCTCGGCTACTTGCATCTGGACGCCGACCGAGTCCGCTTGGCTGTTATGCACAGTGAACGACAGCGGCTTTGTCACGGCTGCCTCGCGGGCCGCGGTCAGCGCGGCGCGGCCCAGGCCGAGCAGGGGCCCTGTCAGGCAGAGCACGAGCATCGGCCCGAAGGCTGAACTGTAGAGTGCTGTGTCACGTGTGGTGCGCGGATAGATGCCTTCGGCGGCAGCCGGCACCGACAGCACGCGATGCTCGGGCACAAATACGTCCTGTCCGACGAGAGTGCCGCTGGCTGTCGCCTTCATGCCCGCCGTGTGCCATGTGTCCTCGAAAGCAAGCTCCGAGGCGGGGATGAGGGCAAGGGAATGGTCCGAGATCTCGCCCCTGTCGTCTTTCAGCAGCACGCCGAGTGCTGCCCATGTGGCGAAGGGGGCGCCTGAGTTGTAGGACCACTTGCCGCTGACGCGCCACCCGCCTGCTACCCGTTCACCCACGCCCGTAGGCGCTGCGACACCAGTTACACGCGCGTCGGCGTCGGCCCCAAAAACCTCTTCTTGAGCCTGGTCGGGGAACAGGCATGCCAGCCAGTTGGTCACCGCGATAATCATCCCGACCCAGGCGGCTGAGCCATCTCCCTCGCCCAGCGTTTCCGACACCTGGATCAAAGTGCGCAAGTCGGTCTCGGAGCCTCCGTAGCGTTTCGGAGTCAGCTGCCGAAATATCCCGGCTTCAGCCATCGCGTCGACGACCTCGGCGGGGAGCACGCGTTCCGCCTCTGCGCGTGCGGAGTGCCCCCGTAGCAAGGGTTGAAGGGCTGTGGCCCGCGCAACCAGTTCTGCTCTGACGTCCTGCTCGGGCTGCTCGCCTGTCGTGGTCGGCGAGCTCAAGTGTTTCACCATGTATCTACCTTGTGCGCAGATCGAAACGCGGGCCCCGGGTCCAGGGGGCACCGTGTGGAGAAATGGTGGTGGCACAATGCCCTCGTCTTTGCTGTGCCGTAAAACAGTCCTGCCGCGTATGACGCGGGGCGTCAGCTACACGTGGTGCGTTATCCGTGCAAGAGGTCCGAGGGTTGCAGCGGATTGCGAGCATGACCGTGGCTTCACGCGCCGCTGGAGGGCTGGATCGTCTCGGCCAGGTTGGGCCGGCTGTGAGTGTCGTGCGCCGTTCTGCTTCGCCGGCTGGCGGGATCTTGTTGATTGTGCTCGGGAAGTTGGTTACCAGGCTTCACGTGCAAGCCATGAGTCGATGCGATTGGCAACGTCCAACCAGCGCGGTTCCAGGATCAGGCTGTGTGCGCGGTCGGGCAGATACAAATAGTCGGCGCCGAAATGGGCGGCATGCTGCCGCACCAGTTCCGCGGGTGAGACGATGTCCTGTCCCCCGGCGACCATGAGCATAGGTCCGCTGATTCGGGTCCGGTCCAGCTGGATGGCGGCGCCGCGCTGCGCGGCTTCCCATACTGCCCTGGGTGACTCGGCAGGCATCAGCGCGTGGTAACGGCGGGCATCGTCTTCCGAACAGCCGGTGAAGAACCAGTCCACGGCCGTCTCGAAGGGCATCGGCGGGAAAGGTGCGGACAGGTCGACGGGGACCTGTATCGCCTCGCCCTTGCTTTCCGTGCACGGTACGGGCGCCAGTAGTACCTGGGCCTGCACTGCATGGTCCTCAGCGTACTTCTGGGCCACCGCTGCGCCCATGCTGTGTGCGATGAGTACGGGCGCTTCACCGGCATACCTGACCACGATGTCGAGTTCTTCCGTCGCATCCAGCATGCTTCGGTTGACGAACTCCTCGGTGGGGAGTGCCTTGGAGCCGGTGTGATTGAACCAACTGAAAGCGTAGCAGTGGCGGCCAAGGCCGGCGAAGTGGCGCGTCCAGTTGTCCCACAGCCAACTGCCGTGACTGCCACCGTGGATGAACACGATCGGCGGCGCTGTGGCCAGGCCGCTGGGTGCCACGTGCTCTACAAACACCCCGTCGATCAGGTGCTGTTCGACTTTCATCAAGTTCCTTCGCATAGAGACATGTGCCGTTGATCTGCTTGAGAGCGGGCCGCATGGCAGTCACTGAGATGGCTGTGCAAGGAGGAGCCCGGTGGCGTCAGCACGCAACGCGGGGGCGCAGAACTGGATGAGAGGCACCCATGGTGTGGGCGGGTGTCTCTGCTAAGGCCAGGCGCAATCCTGATCGGGGCACGACCGCTGTGCGAGACATCCCGAGCAAGACCGGTCCCTGTGGGGACGACATGTGCTGGTGATAGTGGACCGCACATGGAACGATTAGTCAAGTTACAGCGCTGCCACTCAGCCGACGCCACTGCCGCAGAGGGCGAAGGTCGCACTGATGGGGGCGATAACTGCATCACGCAAGCTCGACGACTCGATCGCGTTCCCAAATTACATGACTGGTCGTTCCTGAATTTCCCAAGTGTTCATCCGGGAACGTTCCTCGTCCGCGACCGCTCGAGCCGCAGTGTTGACTGACGGCGCGGCCCTCGAACCAGGGTGGTTGTATTTCCTGGCTGGTGCGGCTATCAGATGCTCAGGACGGCGCGTGACTGACCTGTGGGCTCGTACGTATGACCGTGAGGGTGAGCACCGCTCCGATCACAAGCAGTCCCGCCATGAAGTACAACCCGTTGTTCACACTGCCTGTCTGCGTCTTGACCCAGCCCAGGATGAAGGGGCTGACGAAGCCGCCCGACAGACCGATGGAATTGACGAGTGCGATGCCGCCGGCACGCGCCTCCGGAGCCAGATACTTGACGGGGATTGACAGCAGAATCGGCATCGCACCATAGACGGAGCAGGCAAGCATCGCCAGTGCGAGCACTGACAGTCCCAGGTTCTTTTCCGCGAACGACAGCAGAATGAGGGCCATAGCGCCTGTCAGGCATGGAATGGCTGTGTGCCAGCGACGTTCACCTGTCTTGTCCGAGTGACGGGACAGCAGGATCATCGAGACCGTGGCGAAGGCAAACGGGATGGCAGCCCAGGCGCCGATCTGCGCGGGCGAGTTCAGACCTGCGTCCTTCAGCATGAGCGGCATCCAGAACGACACTGCCTGGATGCCGCACACGACAGTGAACCAGGCAAGGGCTGTGACGTAGACGTTGACGTCTCGCAGGGCGCTGACGAATCCGTGCGCTGACACCCCCGGCGCCTTGTCCCGTTCCAAGCCGTCGGCGATGCGATGCCGTTCGCCGTCTGTCAGCCACTTCGCCCTGTCGGGTCCATCGGGCAGGACGAAGAAGAACACGACCCCCAGCACCACGCTCGGCAGGCCCTCGATAAGGAACAGCCACTGCCAGCCGCCCATGCCTGCAACCTTGTCCATCCCCTGCAGGATCCAGCCCGACAGCGGCGAACCGAGGGCACCTGCGATGGGACTGCCGCACAGGAAGAGCGCCATCACCCGAGCCCGGCGGTTGTTGGGGAACCAGTACGTCAGGTACAGCATCACGCCCGGCGCATAGCCGGCCTCGAAGGCTCCCAGCAACAGTCTCATGACGTAGAACTGAGTGGGCGTCTGCACAAGAAGCATGCAGGCCGATGTCAGGCCCCACAGGATCATGATCCGCGACAGGGTCAGCCGGGCCCCGATGCGCTTCATCCATAGGTTGCTCGGGACCTCGAAAAGAAAGTAGGTGGCGAAGTACAAACCCGCGCCGAGTCCGTAGACCGCGGCACTGAAACCCAGCTCCTCCTTCATTTGGAGCTGGGCGAATCCAATGTTGATCCGGTCGAGGTATGCAAGCACGTAGCCAGCGAAAATGAGCGGAATGAGCCGTCGGCCGATCTTGCCGTAGAGCGCTGCGCCGGAGTCCGTTCCGGCGGATGCGTCTCCCGACGATGCGACGCCCTCGGCGAGTGGCGGTTCAGTAGCAGTCACAGTTGCCTCCCGTGGCAACGGTCTGGGCGGCTCGAGCCGCGAATCACAGGTGGTGTGCAGGGAGGCCATGGCGCGTCACCGCTGCCGCCTTGGTCGAAGGGTATCCGCTCACCCACACAAGACTGTCCGCTGCACGGACAAGTGTCCGCACGAGTCTGTGAGTCGTTGTGGACCATGTCAAGGCCAGCCGACTCCGGTCAGGCAACGGTATGGGGAGATTTGACCGAATATCACTTTCTGATCATCAAGCTTTGCGTATCGTTGACAGTCCGTCGGTCGCCAAGTAATCATTCGGATGCGATGCGAGAAGCCATTGAACGGACACTCGTCCGTTGGATGAATCGACATGACGGCGCGGCAGGTACGCACACAGGCAGAGGGCAGGTGCGGCGGGCGGTGGCAGACTCCTCGTCGCCCGACCCAAGCCTCACAGGTCGCTATTCACTCTAAGGAGTTGACGAGTCCCTGTCAGGCTTCGGGTGGCGGATTCTCCGCTGTGGTCAGTGCTGCAAACAGCGCCTAACCCAATGAAGTTTGAGGATCCAGCTACAGGCATCCCGGCTCGCCGTTGGCGACGAACCGTGTCAGGGATCGCTCCAGCAGCAGCTACCCGGTCGAGCTCGGGTTCGTCCAGCGACGCCGTTCGCGTCCGGTAGACCACTCCGCCAGGGCTAGGCGCTGTTTCTCGGATTGCCTTCCGTGAGTGGTGTGTTGGGGCCAGGGTGGCTGCATGGGACGTGGTGATCTGACGAATGCGGAGTGGGAGCGACTGGAGTCGTTCTTACCT
>NZ_JBFBJT010000088.1:9220-31812 GCF_040686175.1 Streptomyces sp. NPDC086077
GATTGCCTTCCGTGAGTGGTGTGTTGGGGCCAGGGTGGCTGCATGGGACGTGGTGATCTGACGAATGCGGAGTGGGAGCGACTGGAGTCGTTCTTACCTCGCGGTGGTGCGCGTGGGGGCCGGTGGAGCGATCATCGACGGGTGATCAACGGAGTGCTCTACCGGGTTCGCACGGGGGTGCAGTGGCGGGATCTTCCGGAGCGGTTCGGGCCGTGGGAGACGGTCTATAAGCGCCATCGTCGCTGGTCGGCGGACGGGACCTGGCAGATGCTGCTGTCGCAGGTGCAGGCCGCCGATGACGCCGCCGGCCGGATCGACTGGGACGTGTCGGTGGACTCCACGGCGGTGCGTGTCCACCAGCACGCCGCCGGCGCACGGAAGTCACCGCCCGCCGTCACTTCTCAAAGGGGGGTCCGTCCGCGGACGAACCAGGTCGATCCGGTGCTTCGGAAACTGGCCGTCCGATTGGAGGAGGTGCTCAGATCGGCGAGTGTCTGGGACGCTCCCGCGGCGGCTTCACCACCAAGATCCACCTCGCAGCCGACGGACGATGTCGGCCCCTCGCCGTCCTCCTGACCCCCGGACACTACGGAGACGGCCCCCAACTCCGCCCCGTCCTGGAGCAGTTGTCCGTGCCCCGTATTGGAGTCGGCCGGCCCCGCAGCCGACCCGACCATGTCCTGACCGACAAGGCCTACACGTCCCGCGAAAACCGCCGCTACCTGCGACGGCGCGGAATACCGCACACCATCCCCGAACGGCCGCAGGCACCGGCGGAACCGCGGTTCCCGGGGTGGCCGGCCCACCGGGTTCGACCGCGAGCGCTACAAGAAGCGCAACACCGTCGAGCGTGCCATCAACCGCCTGAAAGGCTTCCGCGCCGTCGCCACACGCTACGAGAAGCGGGCCTACACCTACCTCGGCACCGTTACCCTCGCCGCACTCATCATCTGGCTCCGCACATGATCCGAGAAACAGCGCCTAGCGACATAGGACAGGCCGCCGCCGTTCGAGCCGATGATCAGGCCACCGGTCTTCTTGTCCGCGCTGACGTCGACAGCGCCGTCCTGCTTGAACCGCACAAGGACACCAGCTGCCGGGCCGACGACAGCACAAGCTGTTCCCTGATGCCCTGGAGACAATGACGTGCAGCAGGTGTGAGACTCGATGCAACGGGTCCGCCTACCCTTATGGCGGAGTGCAAGTACTTCCAGGCCAGCGCTGGCTGCGAACCCATCGATACCACCGCGATCTGGCAGGACAGCAAGTGCTGTCCTGCCAGATCGAACCCCGCATTCTACCGGCCGTCCCGTTCCCGAAGCACGTCATGGGCGGAGACCGGACGATGCGGTGGGAGGCTGCCGTCCTCAAAGACATGGCACACCGGTTGAAGGCCACCACACCGTGGCGGGGTAAGGACCTCACTCCCCCATCTGCAGCAGCCCGTGTCTACGGCCGCCGCATGGACGGCTATTGGGGTCGCGTTGCACGCGTTCAGCGCTCGATGGCGCGCTGGGCCAGGGAAAGCAGCGCGGCGTCACCGACAAGTGACCCGTCCCACATTGCCGTGAACCTGCTAATTTTTTGCCACCGGTCCAGTTCCAGACCGACGATGCCCCGGGGGACGGGTCCTGCCGAGGCAGTGAATTCGAATCCGCCACCGAGTTCGTTACCGAGGGCATGCCGTACGGCAGTGCCGGCACCCGTGTACGGCAGCAGTCCGACGGTATTGGTCAGGTAGGCGCCGATGCTCCGGCGTCCTTCGATTCGGACGTGCGAAGGCGCGTCCTCAAAGACGGCGTCAGGCGAAAACAGTCGCGCCGCTCCCGTACCGTCGCCTCGGCCCAGGGCTCCGGTGAGATCACGGATCACATGCTGCATGACGACAGAGGACGTGCCCGGGACTGCCGTCTCGCCGAATTCTGCAGGAAACTGGTCTGCGGGCATCTGAAGGCCGGCAAGGTTCCCCAGGCCGAAGTGTCTGCCGTCCCAATAGTCGACCTGTCGGGCGATCAGGCCCCTCTCGAAGTCGACGGCCCCCGCTAGCCGAAGTTCGGAAGGCCCGAACAGTCCCGCTGTGTCGGTGAAGAACACGACAGCACTGCGCAAGTCGCCCAGGATCCGCACTGGGTAGGACGCACTGCCCTTCGGCCAGCCAGGCATGTACTGCGCGAAGAACTCCCGCAATTCCGACCAAGAACCCAAATCCCAACCGAGGGTCGCGTCAATGTAGCGGGCCCGGCGGGCGAAGAGCGCCATGGTGCCTTCAAGGTCTTGAGCGCTCTTGCTCTTGAAAAACCGCACGAGCCGCTCGGTGACCTCAGGTGTGGCATGGGAGGCGTCCACGGCGGTGTCCACGCCGGGGACTTGTCCGGGCAACTGCCCAGCGCCGTGTCCCTCAGAGGTGGCAGCCGCGGCGGCACCGGCCTGGACCAGGCTCATCGAGGCAACCACTCCAGCGCTGAAAGCCGCGCGGTGAAGAAGGCTGCGCCGTGTGGTTGCGATGTCCGCCATCGGCTCGTGCTGTTCCGTGACGTGGTTATGCATGAAAACTCCGCAGTGGTTGATCCGTGGCTGCTCACACGTCCAGTCCCGACCCGTCCAGGGCCGAACTGCCGACTCGGGCGCACCACCGGCGATCCTCCTTGCGTAACCGTCCCGGGCGCCACACGACCTTCGGCGTAGGACTTCGGACGGGGAGGTCCAGACAGGCGGCGGGCTTGCTTGCAGCACGTCCAGCCCGCACGTGCGGACGATCGCGCAAGAGGCCGAACTGTAGAACGTGGCGCTCGGTGTCTTTCACGGACGCTCCCCCGCTCACCGAAGTTACGGCATCTTGCCAGCGCCGCGGCCGAGCGGGCGGAGCGGGCACGTGACGCCTTCTTGATCACCGGAATCTGCAAAACTGGAACGGTAGTGCGACGTCACTCGGGCGTCCCGTGGCGATCTGCACCCAGGCTGCCCTGGCGCCTCCCGACGGAGTGGATCGAGGGCAAGCGGATGGAGTACGCCGAGCTCATCGTGGCCGGTACGCGCATCGAGCCGGTCAAGACCTGCAGGCTGTGAGTTGTCTCGGACAAGGATCTACGTCACACCACCAACCTATTTTCTTGACTTTTCATTCCATTTGCGGCTCACTCGACGGTACGACTCGCACTAATCGCTCATCCCGGGCTAAAGACATATTAAGAACTAAAAGTCTTAAAGAGGTGGTCATGAAGGTCGTCGGAGTGGCGCAGTTCGGAGGCCCCGAGGCGTTGCAGGTGTTCGAGGTGCCCGAGCCACATGCCGGGTACGGCCAAGTGCGAATCCGTGTGCTGGCCGCGTCGGTCAACCCCGGTGACAGGTACCTGCGCAACGGCTCACTGGTAGCCGTCTCCGCGCCGCCCTACATACCGGGCATGGAGGCGGCTGGGAGGGTCGATGAGATTGGGCCCGGGACGGACACCGACCTGCGCGTAGGAGATCGTGTGATGGCGGTGACCATGCCGACGGAGCCCCGGGGTGGCGCCTACTCGCAATACCTCGTCTTGCCCGCCCACGCGGTCGTACGCGCACCCGCAGGCGCCTCTCTCGCCGAGGCTGCGACCCTGCCCATGAACGGTCTTACTGCCCGCCTGGCTCTCGACCTGGCCGACGTGTCCACCGGTCAGACGCTTGCCGTCATAGGTGCCGCGGGGGTGGTCGGCGGATACGTCACGCAGATGGCACGGGCTGAGGGCATCACTGTGGTCGCCGACGCTGCGCCGCAGGACGAGGAACTGGTGCGTTCCCTGGGCGCCGACATGGTCGTGCTGCGCGGGCCAGGGGTCGCCCACCGAATCCTGGACGCCGTGCCGGGGGGCGTTGACGGCCTGGTGGACGCTGCCGGACTCGGGTCAGCCGCAGTAGCCGCAGCCGTGCACAAGGGAGGTGCGATCGTCGCACTCAACGGCGACGGGCTACGCCTTATCAGCCCAGCCGAACTCCGACGCCGTTCCTTGCGCAGGTACCTGGCCTTCGTCCCGGACTACATGGGCGACCAAGGAAGGCTGGACCGACTGCGCAGGCAGGTAGAAGCCGACGAAGTCACTCCCCGCGTCGCTCGGGTTCTTTCCGCCGAACAGGCCTCCGAAGCGCACCGCCTGATGGAAGCCGGAGGCGTGCGGGGCCGGCTCGTCCTCGAGTTCTAACCGGCCCGTGCTCCTCGGCTTCCAGGCGTTGCCGCTCCCGGGCAGGCGATCCGCGCCACTCGGTGTGGTTCAGAAGGCGGGGCTGACACCTGTGTGCCCAGGGTCCGCCAGCCGGGCGGCAAGCAGCCCTCCGGGCCAGCTGGACTTCGGCGCCTTCTCCGGACATCGCAGGGCCTGCTCGACCACCGCGTCACCGAGTACGGTCTCGATGTCCATTCGCGGAAACCGAGCCAAAGAGGCGGACAGCCGCCTGTCATCGGTTCCTGGCAGATCGGTCGCGCCGAAGTCGGCCAGCACGCCGAGCCGGACGAGCCTGGGCAATGTCCCCATACGCTCGGCGATTCCGGGAGATGTGTGCAGGGCAATGGCCTCCCACACTTGCTGAACCAACGGCGCGGGCCAGTCGTACTCCGAGAGGAAATCACTGGCCGCGTCCGCTCCCTCCACCTCGAAGCGCTGCGGCCCGTCATACGCATCGGCCGTTCCCGCATCGTGGAACAGGCATGCAACGGCCAGGGCCTCGCGCTCGCTTTCCTCAAGTCCCTGCTTCCGGCCCAGATGATCGGCCACCAGCCAGACCCGCACGCTGTGGTTGACAATCGCCGGCCGCAGGACGGACTGCACGTGTGCATAGGCGGAGTCGGCGACCGCTCCCGCGAAGGAGACCTTCATCCCTTGCCTTCCTTGGTCCAAGCCGTGGGGGACGGCCCGCATCGTGACGATAGCGCCTCGCCACTGCAGGCCCGGTTCCCGATGGCACGCGCGGCTCAGCTGTGGACCGTTTCCCTCGGGATCATCATCCGCGAGGTGTCGACCAGCAGAAGACCGAGGATGCCCAACACAGGCAGAACCGTCAGCTGCCAGAATCCGGCGCCACCCCAGCCGACCTCGTCCACTAGCCGGGCGAACAGGAGCCCCGAAAACGCGGCGGCCACATAGTAGGTCAGCATGAACAGCCCGGAGGCGCGCCCTACGTGTTCGGGTCGGACCGCCCGCTGCATGGCAGTGGTGCAGTTGGTGAACAGGAATCCGCTGGCAAACGTGCCCATCATGAAAGCGAGCGCGTACTGGGCCGTGGCGGACGTGGCGTACTGGTAGGTCACCGTCGCCGTCGCAGATGTGGCTACGAGGGCAAGGGCGATCAGGTTGCGCTGGTTGAAGCGGTCCCCCAACCAGCCAGCCGGTAGTGCCATCATCGCGCCGAAGCCGGAGAACGACACGGCCAGTGCCGACTGGCCGGCGCTGAAGTTGAGGTGCTCGCGCAGGAAGGTCGGGTACAGGCCGAGGAAGCCGTAGAAGACCAGCCCTGAGACCGCGCACGCGACGCCGATGCCGAAAGTGTTGCGGTTGAAGAGAGTGGCTGGGACGTGCGCATAGCTCGTCGCGGCCTGTCTGGCCCCTGTGACCGCCTCAGTCATCGTCCTGCTGACGCCGACGGCGATGGACAGTGCCATCACTATGCCGGCCGCCGCGAAGACGAAGAACGGTGCCCTCCAGTCGCCCCAGGCGCCGGCCATCCTGTTGCCGAGAAGCGGGCCGAGGAAGACGCCCGCTCCGAAGGCGACCCCCACTACACCGGCGGCGACGGCACGCCGGTGGAAGAAGAAGGCACCGATGATCGCGTACAGGGCGGTGGCCTGCATGCCCTCGCCGACACCGGAGATCAGGCGGTACAAGCTCATGTCGACGAAGCCGAAGGCAAGCGGAATCGCCAGTGTTCCCATGGAGTAGAGCAGGACACTGGCAACCACGATGCTTTTGCGGGACATCTGGTCCATCAGGTAGCCGGCAGGCAGGCCGGCCAGGGCTATCCCAAGGGTGAACCCGGTGGCGAGCAGGCCGCCCTGGTCGAGCGTGAACCCGAATTCCTGGCGTATGTCCGGGAGCAGGGGATAGAACACCTGTCGGTCCATCGCATTGATCATGTAGGACAGGCACAGTACGGCGAACCCGAAGGCGATGCGGGTAGGTGTGACGGGAGGGGCCGACAGCGCTGAGGACATGGTCTTCTCCGGGGGTGCGTCTACCACTGGAGGTTCCTTCACGGGCGGCGAACTGAGTCGCGGCGGATGGCACGGGAGGCTGACCGGCAGGGCTGCCCAGGGGAGCAGGGGCTTGTGGCGCGGTCGCCTGGTACGGGGTGACGAGATTCGGCGTACAACGAGGAGGCGCCGACGAAGCCGTCAGCGCCCCGAGGTACGCAGAGTCAGCCGCCGTGAGTAGCGGCGCTGCGGTAGCCGGTGTAGGTGTACGGGTTATCAAGGACCTTCGTCTTGGGGATGTCAGGGTCCATTCCGTGCTCCCAGGCTTCGGGACCAAGACATCTCCGCAGGTACTCGACCGTCGCCTCGACAGTTCGGCGCGCTTTGGGTAGGTCGACGCCGACCAGCTGGTGCTCGTGCTTGACGATGCGTCCGTCGACCATCACGGTGTGCACGTCCCCACGCTGGGCTTGGAAGACGACGTGGCCGTAGGGATTGAGGAGCGGAAACATCACCGGTGAGTGGTCATTCTTGATCAGGACAATGTCCGCCTTCTTCCGCGCCTCCAGGCTGCCTACCTTGTCGTCGAGGCCGAGGGCTCTGGCCCCGCCGCGGGTCGCCCATTCGACGACTTGTTCGGCGCGAAGGTGGAGATGGGTCACGGTCTCGCCGTCTTTTTGCGCCTGAAGGTGTTCACGTGCGCGGTCGGCACCGAGGGTGGCACGCATCGCTGAGAACAGGTCCCCGCTCCACCACACGCTGGTGTCCATGGACAGGGAAACGGGAATGCCGTGCGAGCGCAGGGCCCAGGTGGGCGGGTAGCCTTGTCCGCCGCTCTGCTCGCTCTCGGTCGATACCGACACGGAGCCGCCCGTGGCCGCGATGCGGTGGTAGGAGTCAGCACTGAGGGTGGCGGCGTGCACATAGACCGTCTCCGGAGCCATAAACCCGTGGTCGTGCATCAGGCGGATGCCGTCATCGTTGGTTGCACCCCAGACGCCAGCATGAGTAGTCACGGGGGCGCCCAGTTCGCGCGCCACCTCGAAGGCGGTCTTCTCGAGGAAGGCCGGATCGCCGGTGACGTCGAAGGCCATCTGAAAGCCGAGCATGTCGCTGCCGCGGAAGCGGCGCTGGACGAAGTCCCGAAACTCCGGCGCACGCGACCATTCCCAGGGGGCCGCTTGGATATTGCCGTAAGCAAGAACGAACCGTCCGGGGACCTCTTCCAAGGCGTCGACAGCGGCGTCCGCGTGCTGGATCGTCTGCAGGCCGTGTGACCAGTCGACGGTGGTAGTAACGCCCGCATCAAGCGCTTCGGCAGCCGACAGCAGGTTGCCGGCATAGACGTCGTCAGGGCGGAAGTGCCTGCCATGCTCGAGGTAGTACCAGACGAAGTACTGGGTGAGGGTCCAGTCGGCACCGTAGCCGCGCATGGCGGTCTGCCACATGTGCCGGTGTGTGTCGATCATGCCGGGCATCACGATGCCCCCGCTGGCGTCGACCTCGGTGGTGCCCTCCGGTACGGGCAAGTCAGGACCGATCGCTTCTATCCGCCCACCGACGACCAGCACGTCGGCCTGCGGATGTACGGTCCTACGGTCATCCATCGTCAGGACGGTTCCGCCCCGGAACACCGTGGGCGTCCTCTCCGCACGGTCCGCATTGCTGGGCGCGTTCATTCAGTCCTCCGGTCAGGGTGTACACCGAGCTCACCGCTTCATCGGACGGATGTCCGCTTGGCGAACGGCGTAACGTGGGCGTAACGATGAGCCTGGGCAGAAGGCACTGTCAAGAGGCGGTAGGCACCCGGTCGTCACGACCTGCGCGAAAGATGCCGGACGCCTGCGCCGCCATGCGGACGGCCGCAGCAAGATGGTTAGGCTCGGTGGGGGCACCTCATGGCGCCCGTACCTTCGAGCAGTAGGAGCCTCCGTGCCTCGTCGCGACGACGACCCGAACTTTATTGAGGCGATTGCCCGCGGTTTCGACGTGATCAAGGCGTTCGATCCGCACACTCCCGCCATGACCTTGAGCGAGGTGGCCACCGCCACCGGCTTGGCCCGCCCGACGGCTCGCAGAATTCTGCTGACCCTGGAAACGCTCGGATACGTGCGCTCACTGACGGGGGGCGGCTTCACCCTCACTGCCCGCGTGCTCGAACTAGGACTGACCTACGTCCAGGCCATGGGCTTGTGGGGGGTGGCTCGCCCCCACATGGAGCGTCTGGTCGCCCGCACGCACGAGTCGACCTCCATCGCGCAACTGGACGGCTCCGACATCGTCTACGTGGCGCGCGTCGCCGTACCCAAGATCATCGCGCTGGCAGTGAGCATCGGCACCCGTTTCCCCGCCCCTCAGACATCCCTGGGCAAGGTCCTGCTCGCCGGGCTGGAGCCCGATGAGCTGGACAAGGCGTTGACCGAACCGAGCCGGTCGGCGGCCGAGCCGCGCCACGGATTCGACCGTGCCGAACTCGACGCGGCGCTGCAAGAGGTGCGGGCTAAGGGCTGGGCGCTGACCGACCAGGAACTAGCAGCCGGCATCCGCTCGGTCGCCGCTCCGCTGCGTGATTGCAATGGACGCGTGATCGCGGCCATGAACGTCACTGTCCACGCGGCCGAGACCTCGGTGGAGACACTGCGTGGCGAGTACCTGCCGCTGCTTCTGCAGGCGGCCGGTGAAGTGAGCGCAGACTTCGCACGCTACGGCGCCATTCCGCGCACACCGGTCACGTGATCTACATGGAAAGGTCTTGACACGCTGCCTCAGTGATCTAAGACTTCGTTGTGCGGACTATCGTCCGCAGAACGGACAAGGAGAGTGCTGAGGCATGGCAGACGAAACGGCTCCGTCCGATGGCAGCGTCCCTCACGGGCCGCTGCACGGACTGTTGGTGGCCGACTTCTCACGCATCCTCGCGGGTCCGTACGCGACCATGCTGCTCGCGGACATGGGCGCGGAAGTGATCAAGGTGGAAAGCCCGACGGGCGACGACACCCGTACCTGGCTACCGCCGGTGCGGGACGACGTGTCCACGTACTACCTCGCCATCAACCGCAACAAGCGATCACTGGCCTTGGATCTCAAGAATGAGACCGATGCGGTGCTTGCGCATGAACTGGCAGCCCGCGCCGATGTGGTGATCGAGAACTTCAAGCCGGGCGGACTCTCCCGGTTCGGTCTTGACTACGCCTCCGTCCGTGACGTGAACCCAGGTGTCGTCTACGCCTCGATCAGCGGGTTCGGTTCACGTGCCGATGCGGCCTTGCCCGGCTACGACCTGATGGTGCAGGCCATATCCGGCCTCATGAGCCTGACCGGTGCCCCCGACGGCCCGCCGTACCGGGCCGGCATATCGGTCTTCGACGTGATGACCGGGCTGCACGCCACGATCGGCATCCTCGCCGCATTGCACCATCGTGATCTGACCGGCACGGGCCAGCATCTCGAGGTCAACCTGCTCTCGTCGGCTCTTTCCGGGCTGGTCAACCACTCCAGTGCCTACGTGGCTGGCGGCGACGTCCCGCACCGGATGGGCAACGCCCATCCGAGCTTGTTCCCCTACGAGCCGCTGCCTGTTGCCGACGGCGAACTCATTGTCATCGCGGGAAACGACGGGCAATTCGCCAGGCTATGCGAGGTGCTCGGTCTTCCCGACCTCCCGGCCGACCCCCGTTTTACCCGCAACCAGGACCGCACCGCCAACCGCGAGGTGCTCCGCCCGTTGCTCGTGGAGCGGCTCATGACCCGCACCAAGAAGGACCTATTCCACGCGCTGCTCGATGCGGGTGTGCCGTGCGCACCTATCAACAACATCGCCGAGGGTGTCGCGTTCGCCGAGGAAGTGGGGCTTGACCCGGTGGTCGTGGTGGGTGAGGGAGACGCGGCCGTTCCGTCGGTGCGGCATCCGATCTCGTTCTCGGTGACCCCGCCCCGTTACGAGCTGCCGCCGCCTGGCCTGGACGAGCACGGTTCAGACCTGCGTGCCTGGCTCTCGGCGCCGCGCGACTGAGCAGCCGCGCGCTCTCCCGCCCGGTTCTCTCGCGGGCCCCTCATCCTCAGGAGCAACACCGTGAAACATCCGTCAAACCACCAGCCCTCCCGGTACCCGACTTCGCTCGGGACGTCCGATGCCAGCAGCATCACCCTGCTCGGCCACGACCTGGCCGACGAGCTCATGGGCAAGGTCGGTTTCGGTGAGCTGGCACTGTGGCTGGTCACTCAGCGGCGCCCAGAGCCCGGCGAGGTCCGGGTCTTCGAAGCAGTCCTTGTCGCTCTGGCCGACCACGGCTTCACTCCGACCGCGATCGCTGCGCGACTGACCTACCTGTCCGCCCCTGACTCGGTCCAGGGCGCACTCGCCGCGGGTCTGCTCGGCGGAGGTTCTCGATTCCTCGGCGTGACCGAGGACTGCGGTGCCTTCTTGCACGAGGTCGTCGCAGCTCGTGAAGGACGCCTGCCCGGTGACACAGACGTAGCGGGCTGGGACGAGCTGGCGCTGGAGACGGTGCGGGCACTGCGAGCAGATCGACGGCTCGTGCCAGGCCTCGGGCACCCCGTGCACAAGGTGCAGGACCCGCGTACGCCCGTGCTGCTGCGGATCGCCGAGGAGAACGGGCTCAAGGGGCCGCACCTGCGGCTCTTCGAGGCCGTCGGCCGGGTCCATCCGCAGATCCTGGGCCGCACCCTCCCGCTCAACGGGGCCGGGGTCTGTGGCGCGGCACTTGCCGATCTTGGTCTCCCTATCGGTCTTCTGCGCGGCTTTGCGCTGCTAGCGCGAGCGGCCGGCCTCCTGGGCCACCTGGCGGAGGAACAGCGTTCGCCTCTCGGTATGGACCTCTACATGTCCGTCGACCGCAACGCCGAGTACGTCACCCCGCCGCGCGACTGACCCGCTGCGCCCGCCGTGCGGCAGGGCGGAGGGTGTGAGCACCCCAGTGGCAGTACAGCTGCACGAAACGGCAACCGACGAAGGAATGACATGGCAGAACTGGTGGCGGTCATCGCCTCGACCCACCATCCCTTCTACTACCGGGCCAGCACCGCGACCGGCGAGGACCGGCCGCCGTTCGCGGATGCCTGGGTGGCGAAGATAGAGAAGTTCCGTGAAACGCTGACCCGGGCCCGTCCCGATGTGCTGGTCATGGTGGGGAGCGACCACTTCCATCAGCTGTGGCTGGACAACATGCCGCAGTTCCTGGTCGGCAAAGCACCTTTCTATGACGCCAACTTCTACAACGAGGAACGGGAGTTCGGACTCCCGCGGATGCTGCTGAAGGGTCACGAGGAACTGTCCGCGCACGTGCTGCGCGAGGGCCTCGACGCCGGTTTCGACCTGGCCTTCAGCAATGAGTTGCGCATAGACCACTCGATCACATGCCCGATTATCACTCTCCGGCCCGAGGCCGACCTGCCGATCGTGCCGATCTACACCAACATCTTCGCGCCCCCGCTGCCGCAGCCGAAGCGGTTCGTGGAACTGGGCGGCATGGTCCGCGATGTCATCGAGAGCTGGCCGGCCGACCAACGGGTGGCGGTCATCGGCACAGGTCACCTCTCTCTGGAACTCGGCGGCCCGCGCCAGTTCGGTGAGCACGGCCCTGACCCCGAGTTCGACCGCAAGGCGGTTGAGTGGATTGCGAGCGGTGACATCGAAGGCTGCCTGTCCGAGGTCACCCTCGAGAGCCTTCACCATCCCGGCAACGCCACCCACGGCTTCATGGACTTCATGCTGATGATGGGTGTCGCCGGCCAAGGCGCCAAGGCGGATTACGTCGACACTCTGGACCTGTTCCACACCATGGAGGCCTACTTCACCTGGTACCCGAAGGGGGTCCCCGCATGAGCAAGTACCTGGTGAACAAGTTCCTCTTCACCATCGACCGCGATCCCGAATTGGTGGAGCGCTACCGCGAAGACCCTCGCGGCACCGTCGAGTGGTGGGAGGCCACCCAGGCCAACACCCTCCTCAACTGCATCAGCGCAGAGGCGACGACTTGGCTGAAGTTCGAGGACGCCGAACGCGAGGCACTCGCCAGCCACGACCACGCCGCTCTCTTCGCCCTCGGTGCACACCCCTTCCTCACCCTCACCCTGTTCATCGCCATGTTCGAACGTGACCACGAAGGGATGGGCTACCAGAAACAGTACGCCGAACGTCTGGCGCACTTCGCCCTTCCTTACCCGGACATCGCGACATGACGGCCGGTCTGCTGCTTCTGCGCCTGCTCCTGGCGGGGCTGCTGTTCGGGCACGCTACACAGAAGCTACTGGGTTGGTTCCGAGGACTCGGCCCCGATGGCACTGCAGCCGTCTTCGAAAGTTGGGGCTTCCGCCCCGGCAAACCCATGGTCCTACTCGCAGGCACTTGCGAGTTGACCGCCGCCGTACTCCTCGCCACGGGCGCCGTGACCCCGCTCGCGGCGGCAATTGTCATGGGCACCATGACCGTGGCGGCAGTGCCTCACGGCCCCAACGGCCTCTGGGCCCACCTGGACGGCTACGAAGTCCCCTTCGTCTACGGCGCGCTGGCGTTCATCCTGGCGCTTACCGGTCCGGGCTCCTGGTCCGTGGACCATGCCCTGGGCGCCAGCGAGATGTCCGGTGTTTCCTGGGCACTGGCAGCAGCAGTCGTCGCCGTGGCAGCGGCGGTGCCCGCTCTCCTGCTTCGCCGGCGCAGCCTCCGCACCCCGGCACCGGCTTCAGAGCCCCTTGAGAGATAGGTGGAGTCGGTGGCCTTTGCCCGCCGAGGCAGCGGGAGCAGCCTCGGCGGGCCCTCGACAGGGAACGCTTTGGTCGGCCAGGGGCATGACAGACTCGCTGCGGATGCACACGACCGGCCGAACCGGGGAGCGCCGCTCTGGCATGACAGGGAGGGGAGTGCCGGGGCATATGCGCCGCTGCTTGCCACGGACTGGTGGAGACGAGAGAGCCGTCTTACGCCGTCATCCCACACGTAGAGGTTCCGGACGGCCACCGGTAGTCCGCGGGTGGCCAGATTGTCACCGTGGGAGCAGCATTCCCGTTGCGACCCGGAAGTGATCACACTCTGGCGCATGGTAACTTACATGACTGTTCATTCCGAATAAGGTATTCTCTTGCTTATGGCAAGAGTCAGAGAGTTCGACACCGAAGCGGCTGTCCATGCAGCAATGGAAGCATTCCGCTGCAGGGGTTACGAAGGCACGTCGGTGCAGGACTTGGTTGACGCCACCGGTGTCGGCCGCGGCTCTCTGTACGGGGCTTTCGGCAACAAGGAAGGCTTGTACCTGGCTGCGATGGAGCGGTACCGCCTGCTGTATGCCGTTCCGCTCATTGACATGCTCCGCGCAGGCACCCCGGCACGTGCTCTGCTGCGCGAGGTCCTGGTCGCAACGGTGGACGGAATCGTCCGGGATGGAGACCGTAAGTCCTGCCTGATTGTGGGCGCCACGACGGAGCGGGTCTCTCAGGACCCCAAGGTCGCGGCGCATGTGCGCTCGACGACCGCCGCGCTGGAGGATGCTCTTCGCGACGTGATCGCTACGGCCCAGGCGGACGGACAGCTGCCCGATAGGCGCAATGCTCGTGACCTGGCCCGGCACTTCATTGTGACGATGCATGGCCTGCGGGTCATGGGTGCCATGAGTCCAGACCGCACCTCGCTCATGGGCGTTGTCGATGCTGCCCTGGATGCCCTCGGCTGAGTACTGAACCGTCGCTGACCGTCTGCGATCCTCGGGGCACTGGCCTGCGTTCCGTCTGACGCTGCTCCGCGATGCAGTGACAAGGGCGACGACGCTTAGCGTCGTCGCCCTTGTCACCGTGTGCGGCAGCCTTCGGCCCGAGGGTGTGGGCCCTGTGGAGCTCCCCTGATCAGCTCCGGCCCCGGCCGGCAAGCCGCCGCAGCAGGTCTCAGTAACCTGCAGTCAGCGCGCCGTCGATCGCAAGGGCGGCGCCGGTGATGAAGGGGCTCTCGTCGCTGAGCAAGAACGTAGCGAACGACGCGATCTCCGTTTCGTCTGCGGCCCTGCCGGTCGGCTGCTGCTTGAGGATGGCACTCGCGGATTCCGGGCTGGCCTCGACGTGGTTGCGCCAGAGGGGCGTGTTCACCAGCCCCGTGACGAGGGCGTTGACGCGCACACTTTCCTTGGCCGCGTCGAGCGCCGCCGAGCGCGTGAGGCCCACCACACCGTGCTTGGCAGCTGCATAGGCGGCGGCCGCGGGATCGCCCACCACACCCACCACAGAGGCGTTGTTGACGATGGAGCCGCCGCCGCTGGCCACGATCGCAGGGATCTCGTGCTTGAGGCTGTAGAAGACGCTGGTCATGTTGAGGGCGATGACGCTGTCCCAGTGGGAGGCCTCGATGTCGCGGACCGCTCCGTAGCTGTTGCCGCCGCCCGCGTTGTTGAAGGCGCCGTGCAGAGCACCGAACTCCTTGACCGCGACATCGACCAGGTGGGCAACCTCCTGCTCGACGGTCACGTCCGTCGGGACGAAGAGAGCCGTGCCGCCCTCCGCCGCGATGTCCGCCACGGTCGTCTTGCCGCGTTCCTTGTCCCGAGCCCCGATGATGACCGTCGCACCTTCGGACGCGGCTCGCCTGGCGAAGGCCGAACCCATACCGGAGGTGCCTCCGGTCACGATGATGACCTTCGACTGCAGACGGTTGGACATGTCACTAGCTCCGTTCATAGGCCGGCACGGCCACCTTGAGGATGTGGCAACACGTGCACTCAGTCGGCACATTGACGACGATCGTCAGGCGCCCGGCCGGTGCGGCCGGGCACTCCCACGACACTACCAGCTTTTAGGAACGACCGTTCATTACAAATACTTTTCAAACCTCCAGCTGCTCTGAACGGTCGGAGTCCCATCGGGTGTGGAACGAGCCGGGCCGGTCGTTGCGCCGGTATGTGTGCGCGCCGAAGTAGTCACGTTGGGCCTGCGTGAGGGCGGCCGGCAGACGGGGCGTGCGCAGTGTGTCGTAGTGCGTCAGCGCAGCGGCGAAGGCGGGGACAGGCACGCCGTCACGAGTGGCACGAGAGACAACCAGACGCCAAGGGAGCTGTGCTGCACCGAGCTCACTGGCAAATCCGGGATCTGCCAGGAGGCTGGGAAGACCGGGGCGTACGGCGTAGGACTCGCGCACGCGGTCCAGGAACGATGCACGGATGATGCAGCCGGCGCGCCAGACACTGGCCACGGCTGCGAGGTCGATGTCCCACGCGTAGGTCCGGCTCGCGGTCTGGATCTGGTGCATGCCCTGGGCGTAGGAGATGACCTTGGAGGCATACAGCGCCTGTTCGACCTGGCCGATGAAGCGGGCCGCATCATCCTCCCCGAGGATGGTGGGAGCCGGGCCGGGCAGGTCACTACCGGCTGTGCGCAGCGCGGAGTGGCCAGAGGTGGAGCGGGCGAAGACGGCCTCGGCGATGCCGGAGACCGGAACTCCGAGGTCGAGTGCGGTCTGCACGGTCCAGCGGCCGGTGCCCTTCTGATCGGCCGCGTCCGCGATGACGTCAATGAAGGGAAGCCCGGTATCTGCATCGCGGTGAGCGAGGACCTCGGCAGTGATCTCGATGAGGTAGGAGTTGAGCCGTCCCCGGTTCCATTCGCGGAAGATCTCGGCGATCCGCGCCGGTTCGTATCCCGTGGTGTGCCGGATGAGGTGGTAGGCCTCGGCGATGAGCTGCATGTCTGCGTACTCGATGCCGTTGTGGACCATTTTGACGAAGTGGCCGGCGCCGTCGGGTCCGAGGTGAGCGACGGCAGCGGTGCCGTCGGGTGTGGTGGCAGCGATGTCGCTCAGGACGGGGGCCAGGAGATCGTAGGCGTGGGATGAACCGCCGGGCATGATGCTGGGTCCATGAAGCGCGCCTTCCTCACCGCCCGAGATGCCGGCGCCCAGGAAGTGGATGCCGGCCTGGCGCAGCACGGCTTCGCGGCGACGGGTGTCGGCGAAGTGGGCGTTGCCGCCGTCGACGATGACATCACCAGGTTCCAGCAGGGGCGCGTACTCGGCGATCACGTCGTCGGTTGCCTGACCGGCCTGCACCATCATGATGAGCCGCCGCGGCCGCTTCAGCGCGGCCACCATCTCCCTGGCGCTTTCAACGGGGATGAAGGTGCCTTCGTCCGCGTACTCGGCGGCAAGGTGCCTAGTCCGCTGGGCGGTGCGATTGTGGATGGCCACGGCGTAGCCATGGCGGGCCAGGTTGCGGGCGAGATTGCGGCCCATCACGGCAAGGCCGGTGACCCCTATGTGTGCGCTGGTGTGCATGGTTCGTTCCTTGTTCCTGTAGACGTTGTGCCCCGATGCAGGTCCGGGCGATGGGACCGCATGACCTGCCGTGCCGGACCCCTGGGTCCGCTGACACAGGGATGGCATCTCGATCGGCTCACTGGGGTAAGACGGCCCCGCCCGGTCCGGGGAGCTGTGCTTCCCCGGCCTGCCCCAGTCCTGGAACCAGTGAACTCTGACTGGAATGCATGGTCAACAAATCACCTTGAGAGACGCCTCACCTGGCCATAGTATTTGTATCGTTCGTTTCAGTAAGCGTATACTTCTGGACATGGCGCGCGTCAGGGAATTTGACACTGAGAAGGCGGTGGAGGCGGCCATGAACGCCTTCAGCCGCAACGGGTACGACGGCACATCCATCCAGGACCTCGTGGAGGCAACCGGCGTGGGCCGCGGCTCGCTGTATGCGGCTTTCGGCAGCAAGGAAGGTCTCTACCTTGCTGCGATGGACCGGTACCGGGAGTTCTACGCCCTGCCGCTGGTGGAGATTCTCCGCAAGGGGGCTCCGGGCCGTGAGTTGCTGCGGGAGGTGCTGCTGGCGGCAGTGGACGAGATCGTGATGGACGGCAGTCGGCGTGCCTGTCTGATGGTCGGCGCCGTTGTAGGACGGATCGCACACGACCCTGAGGTCAGTGCCCATATCCAGTCGACGACGGGCATGCTGGAGGACGCGCTCGCCCTAGTCATTGCAGAGGCGCAGGCGGACGGCCAGTTCTCCGACAGGAACGATCCGGGGAACCTGGCCCGGTATCTCGTCGTGACGCTGCAGGGCTTGCGGGTCATGGGTGCCCTCAACCCCGACCGTACGTCACTCATGGCGATTGCCGACGCTGCCCTCGACGCCCTCGGCCGCCCCTGAACCGCTGTTTGGCTGGGGCGGGAGGACCGGGCATGCCGACCGGCTTGGAAGGGTGCCTGCGAAAGCCCGCGGACATCACCAACTTGGCCGGCCAAGCCCGGGCGCTCGCCGCTCAGCGATCGACGAGCGACTCTTGCCCGGTACCGCGTGGTGGCGACGTGAGGAGCACGCCCGGGATTGATGCCTCGGTCAGACGGGCTGCACGTCACAAGCGCCGTTCACGTCGCACCCAGCCGGGGAAGTCCCGCCGAGGACCGTGAGCGTGGGTTCGCGGTCTGCCCAGGCCCGTTGAAGCGCCTCGGAAAAGACCTCGGCGGGCTGGGCTCCGGAGACACCGAACTTCCCGTCGATGACGAAGAACGGCACACCGGTGGCCCCCAACCGTGCGGCCTCGGCTTCGTCCTGGCGTACCTGGTGCGCGTAGGCCTGCTTGTCGGCCAGCACCGTGCGCACCTCGGCCTCGTCGAGGCCGGCGCGGACGGCCAGTTCCACCTGGTAATCGCTGTCGTAGACACTGCGTTCAGTGGCAAAGTTGCCCTCGTAAACCAGGCTGAGCAGCTCGTCCTGCAGGCCGTGGTCAGCGGCCAGGTGCAACAGCCGGTGCAGATCGAAGGTGTTGCCGTGGTCCCGGAAGTCGACCAGGTATTCGAGTCCCTCTCGCCTGGCGATGTCTGCAAGGTTCTCCTCGGCTGCCCGGGCCTGGGCAGGAGTGAGGCCGTACTTCCTTGCGTGAGCCGCGCCCGTCGTAGGGCGAACGTCGTTCAGCTGAGGGTCGAGCTCGAAGGAACGGTGCACCACCTTGACGTCGCCCTTGTGCGGGAACGCGGCAAGTGCGGTCTTGAATCGGGCTTTACCGATGAAGCACCACGGGCAGGATATGTCCGACCAGATGTCAACTCGCATGCTCTTCTTTCCTTCCAGGCCGTTTGTTTAGGGAGGACGCGCCTGTGCAATGGCGGCCGCCCATAGGAGCTGCTCAAGGATCGCGGCTTCAGGCGCCACGCGTGGAGCGCGACGCTTACATGCTGCGCGTCTGCGGTCCTGGTCCATGAAGCGGTGTTCGCCCGGGGGCGCGCAGCCCGTCGAGGAGGATGGTGATCACCCGGCGCCATCCGTCAGGTCCCGCGTCGACGCCGAGACAGTGTTCGGCGTCCAGTGAGGCGCGTGAGCAGATCATGATGTCTTGCCAGGTCACGTCAGCGCGCAGGCCACCGGTTGCGTGAACCCGATCGGTGAGCTGGGCGACGGCCTCCTGCAGTATGACGGTACGTTTCGCGAGCTCAGCCGAGGGTGGGTCTTCGCACGCTGCTGTGACCTCTGCCAGTCCCCGATTGTCCCGGTGCGCTTCGGCAAGTTGCATGACGAACTCTGCGAGCCCGTCCCATGCGTCCGCATGTTCCATGCACCCGCGCGCAGTGTCGCAGAGCTCGTCGTAGAGGCCGAGCACCACGGCGTCAAGGAGTGCCTCTTTGGTGCCGAAGCGCCGGTAGAGCGTGCCCACTCCCACGCCTGCCGCCTTTGCGATGTCGAGGGCCGAGACGTCGAGCCCTCGTGAGGCGATGGCCTCACGCGTCGCGTCAATGAGTCGGTGCCGGTTTTGCAGGGCATCCGCGCGGGCGGCGGGCACGGACTTCATGTCAGGCATGGGGAACCCAGTTCTCCAGCGGGTCCATGCGGAAGCGGGTCAGCAGGACCGAGTCGATCAGCCACTTGCCGTGGACCTTCCGGTAGGTCTCGTGGTACTGCCCGTAGCCGTGGTGCCCCTCCGGGGCATTCGGGCCGGCCGGGAAGGTCAGCAGGTCCTCCATCGACCAGATGCCGGTTGCCGTGTTGTGCCCAGTGATCTTGATCTCCGGCATGTGCCCCTGGTGGGCGGACGGAGCCTTGCCGGTGAGGTCGCGGATCGTGGACGCGAACTCCTGCGGCGACTTCCACTCGATGCCGTCGGTCACGAGCTTGGCATTGGGCGTGAACAGCGCGGCCAGCTGGTCGTGCTTCTTCTCATCCACGAAACGGAAGTAGCGAGCCTTCAGCTGCTTGATGCTCTCGATCGCCTCCAGCGCATCCAGCCGCCGGGCTATCTCATCGAGATCGGTCATGATCTCGCCTCCTTGCATGCGCGACGTCCTGACGGACGAGCATGAGCGGACGATGACCGTCCGTTTCCTTGAATGTAACACAAGCGGACGATTGTCATCCGCTTGCGGCGGCGGCCGCGAATCGGGGCGGGTGCCACCTCGGCCACCGGCCAACGAGCGCGGCGCCGGACCATCGACGGAGGACCGCCCCTCACCCCGAGGGCGGCCTCAACGGCGGGTGGCCCCGGCGCGCCCACTTTCTTGACTGAACGTTCATCTTAGTATCTACTGGCCGCCGTGCCCACCGTGCCGCTCTGGCACGTTGGGACCCAAATGCCCTGCCGGCCTGCCGCGATCACCTGCGGCAGTAGGCCTCGCCGGGCTGACTTCACATGCTCCGCGAGGTTCACCCCGCACTCCTTTCCCTCTCGAAGGGCGAGGTCACGGGGCCGTCGATACCTGCGGAGACGAAAGGAACGACATCATGCACAACCAGGAATCCCGGAAGGTGGCCCCCTGGTACTCCCGGGTCGCCGGAACGGCAGCGGCGGCTGCGGTACTGGTCGCCGGAGGGGCGAGCGTTGTGGCCCTCAACTCCCCGTCCGCCGGAGCCCAGGATCAGTCGGTGAGCGCTTCCTCGCACTCGCTGTCGGCCAGGGTGGAGCGACTGGAAGACATCGAGGAGATCCACCAGCTGAAGGCTCGCTACTTCCGTTTCGTGGATGAGAAGAAGCACGACCAGCTGGCCGCGCTGTTCACGCCCAATGCCAAGCTCGTGACCGACGGCATCGAGTGGAAGTCGCCGCAGGAGTTCGCGTCCACGATCCGCGACCTCACCGGCAAGGCTCCGTCCGCCCACCAGGGCGCCATGCCGGAGATCAAGATCACTGGGCACAACACGGCAACCGGCATCTGGTCGATGGAGGACCTGCTGACCTTCCCGGACGGCCCGAATGCCCCGGAGGGGCACCACGGCTACGGGCAGTACCACGAGACCTACCGGAAGGTCCACGGCAAGTGGCTGATCGACTCGGTCCTGCTGACCCGCTTCCGCATGGACCCGCTGGAGAACTGGACCCCGCCCAAGGACGCCGCGTCCGAGGCCACGCCTTCGGAGCCCTCGAAGGCTGCTGCGGATAACTGAGATACACGGCATGCCGCTTTCACCGACACGGACCCTGTCCGTCTCAAGCCGCATGCCTGCCGAGTCGCGGACGGAAGAGCCCTACAGTCGTGAGCGAACACACCTCTGAGGCAGACACCGTCCGCGGCAGGCCCTCCCCCGCGCGAAACCACGGGGAACCTGCCCCGACACCACCGATCCCTTCTGGCGTGGAGCCGGTCACCGTTTCGGATAGGCACTGCGCATGCCGTGCACGCTCTCGCAGGCTCGACCCTGCGCAGGGCGCAGCCCTGCTGAGACCGACGGGGCCTGCCTGAGCCTGTGCGGTTCATCGAACCGCACAGGCTCAGCATGCGCACGTAAGAGCGCCCCTGTATTCTATAATGAACAGTCAGCATAAAATGGCAGCGGCGCAGCTTCCCCGTCCTACGCTGCGCCCGCGGCCGCAAGAAAGGTAGACAGCGAATGAAGGCTGTAGGGGTATTCCACTACGGTGAGCCTGACGTGCTTGAGGTCGTCGACATCCCCATCCCAGAAGTCGGATCCGGACAAATCCGGGTGCGTGTTCACGCAGCGGCGGTGAACCCCTCCGACGTCCTTCTGCGCAGGGGGTACACCGACCCGATGCTTGCAGGTCGCTTGGACCCCCCGTACCGGCCTGGCATGGACGCGGCGGGCGTCGTGGACGAAATCGGACCCGACACCGATACCGACCTGCAAGTCGGGGACCGGGTGATGGCGGTTGTCATCCCCATCGATCCCTCCGGCGGCGCCTACGCGCAATACATCGTCCTCGACGCCCGCCAGGTGGTCAGGGCTCCGGCCGGGAGTTCGCACGCCGAGGCTGCCACTCTCCCGATGAACGGGCTGACCGCGCGCCTTGCGCTCGACGTCCTCGGCCTTGCCCCCGGAGACTGGATTGCCGTCACCGGCGCGGCAGGCGCCCTGGGCGGATACACCGTGCAGCTGGCCAAGGCAGACGGGCTGCATGTTGTGGCGGACGCGGCTCCTGCTGATGAAGAGCTCGTGCGCTCCCTGGGCGCCGATCGGATCGTGTCGCGAGGACCGGATGTCGCGGCGCGCATCCGCGAGGTCGTTCCGGACGGTGTGGCGGCCGTCGTCGATGCGGCCGTCCTGGGCCCCAAGGCACTCCCTGCCATCCGGCCAGGCGGCCAGATCGCTCTGGCGCGCAGCGAGGGGGAACCGGGCACCACTCCCCTGGGCGCAACGGGCGATGTGTCAGTCCGTGACGTCTTCGTGCCCGAATATCGCTACGCTCACGACAAGCTCGACGCTCTGCGAGTTCTCGCGGAGGAGGGCCGCCTCTCGCTGCGTGTCGCCGGCGAGTACCCGGCCGACCAGGCGGCCGATGCCCACCGTCGCTTCGAGGCAGGTGGCGTGCGCGGCAGGCTCGTTCTGAAGTTCTAAACGCCAGGGTGGTCGGAGAGTCTGCCCTCGTGCGTGTTGCACAAGCGGGCTGAGCACCGGTGCCGACGGTGTCCCGGCGGCTGGCAACGCTCGTAGCGACGCCGGGTGGCCGAGCGACCCATAGTTCGGTTGCAACTCCCATGAGAGCGCCGCATCCGTACCAGTGTCCGTTGCTGGCGCCCTCTGTTTCAGCCACGCACCTCCCTGACGCTTTGAGTGGCTCCGCTGCGTTATGGAAATCTCACGTACCGGCGTAGCGGAGCGATGGCTCCCCCTGGTCCAGTCGGCCGGTCCCTCGGGCACCGGCCGGCTTCAAGAGCCACCGACGGCCCCAGTGGCGCTTGGGGCCGTCGGTGGTTTAACTGGCCTATGTCGAGAAGAAATGAGGTCGATCATGCCTCATGAACAACGACATGGGCAGGCTCCACCATGACTGGCAGCCACGTGCCGAACGGATCGGACGGCTTCGAGGCAGCGCTTTTCGAGCACGCCAAAGCCGGTCTCGAGGTATACGACCTGGACCTGCGTGTCCGGCGGTCCAATCCCGCTGCGCTTGCCATGCGTGGTCTGCCCGAAGGCCAAGTCGTCGGGGCGGAGCTGAAGGACCTCGACAGCGGCATCCCGCTCTGGCCGATTGTGTGCCAGGTGATGCGGGACGGTGGCCC
>NZ_JBFBJT010000089.1:0-31249 GCF_040686175.1 Streptomyces sp. NPDC086077
CGGCCCCGCCTTGTGCCAACCCCGGCGGGGGGCCGCCCCCCGCCGCCCGCCCCGCCCCGGCCACCCCACCGGCCCTCACCCCGCACGACGCCGCGGCGGGTGTCCTGCACACGCGTCGACGTCGACGTCGGCGTCAGGGACAAGGACGACAATAGGCTGATTGCCTACCGGCGCCCGGTCATGTTTGTTTGTGGTGGGACAGGCCGGGCGCCGCGCCGCCGGAACCGCCGCTTGACTGGCGGCGGATCGTGACCCATGCCCTCGGCCGTCCCGGACGCGTCGAAGGCTGAACAGGTTCCCCTGCGGCCGACCCGCCGCCGACGGCTTCAGGTCCCCGGCGACCGCGCGATCACCGGCTCCGGAGCGGTCGCGCCCCGACCAGTGCCGTGAGGAACCCCTCGGACAGACGCGCGGCCGGATTCCCGGCGGCCGGTGCGTGCGGCCCGGCCTGTTCACAGGCACGGACCACCGCTCGTACGTGGGAACCGGGAAAGGTGTCCGCGTAGGCCCCGCGGTCGTCGGCGGCGTAGGCGAGCGCCAGCGCGTCGCTCAGGGCCAGCGCGTGCGCCTCGGCGTAGGCGCGCGCGTTGGCGGTGCAGCTCAGCTCGGCGTACTCGTGACCGTAGGCGTCGGCCTCGGCCGGGGGCCGGCCCTGGGACAGCGCGTAGTCGCGGGCCCCCGCGTGGCCCTCGGCGTAGGCGGTCTTCCGGTCGTACGCGGCGGCGTGGAGGTGGAGCAGGACCGGATGCAGCGCGGTCCGCCAGGCGTCCGGGGCGGCCGGCCCCCCCGCGGCCGCCCCGGTATGCAGACGGGCGAGTGAGGAGAACGGCACGGCCTCCGCGCCGGGCACCGTCTCGGCGACGAGGGGCAGGACCGTGTGGCGGAGCCAGTCGTGGACCACCGACAGGCCGGAGCCCACCGACAGATCGGTGACCGCGTCCTCCCCGTACCGCTCCTGGAGCAGCGCGTACAGACGAAGGGCCCAGCCGTCGCGGACGTCGGCCGGCAACACGTCGTGGAGGGCGGTCGCAACGGGCCACAGCCACACGGGAGATGCCGGGCCGGACACGGACACGGACCCGGACCTGGGCTCGGCGTCCGGTGACCTCAGCGCGGTCAGGAACCCCGCCGCCCCGTCGGTCGTGGAAGTCATGCGGTACCGCCCTTCTGTCCCCAGGGGATCGATGATGTGCGCGGAATGGATCAGCGGTGCAGGGGCGTGCCCTCGACGGCGACCCGGCGGCCGAGCCGCGTGAGGGGGAAGTAGTCCCACACGGCGTGGTGCTGCACGCTGCGGTTGTCCCAAACCACCAAGGTGCGCGGCTGCCACCGTACGCGGCACTGCAGCAGCGGCGTGCGGGCTACGTGCGCGTACAGCATGCCCAGCAGGGTGTCGCTCTCGGTGCGGGAGAGCTGGGTGATGTGCGAGGTGTAGGGGGCGTTCACGAAGAGCAGCTCGCGGCCGGTCTCCGGGTGCCGGACGACGACGGGGTGCTCGGTGCGGGGCACGTCGTACTCGGCCGGAGGGGTCTGCCCGGCGGCGGTCCACGGCAGGGCGCCGTCGTGCAGGGCGGTCAGTCCGCCCAGGAACTCCTTCATCGCGGGGGAGAGCAGCTCGTAGGCGAGGTGCATGTTGGCGAACAGGGTGTCGCCGCCGCTGCCCCCCTCGGGAACGGTCGTGAGGTACAGCAAAGATCCGAGGGAGGGCGCCGGGTCCGCCGTACCGTCGGAGTGCCAGCCGTTGCCGGCCACGGCCCGGGAGTCCTTGTCCGCGCTGATCTCCAGGATGTACGGGTCGGAACCCTCCACGGGGAGGGTGACCGGGTGCAGTTCACCGAAGACGCCCGCGAACCGCTTGTGCTGCTCGGGGGTGAGGTCCTGGTCGCGGAAGACCAGGACGTGGTGGGACTGGAAGGCGTGCATGACCTCCTTCTCCTGCTGGGGCGTCAGCTCCTGCGACAGATCGAGGCCCGAGACCTCCGCGCCCAGCAGCGGGGTGAGGGGGCTGACCGAGAGGGTCTCGTACGGCTCGGCGGGCCGGGTGGTCAGGCTTTCGACGGCCTGAAGGGCGTACTGCTCCATGGGGACCTCCGGATGGGACGGGGTGGGACAGAGGACTGGAACGGATGGGGGTGGGGGTGGGGGCGGATCACAGTCCCCGGTCGAGGAGTTCGGCGACCACGAGGCGGCCGAAGGCGAGGTTGCCGTGGATCGTGTCGTCCGGCAGGCAGAAGGCGGGGCGTTGCTTTCCCGAGGGGTCGGTCACCCGGGCCCGCAGGTCGACGATCTCGACGCCGCGCGCGGCGACCTCGTCACGGACGACGTCCTGCGCGGCGTGAAACACCCGTGCGTCCGACATGTCGGGGACGCGCTGCGGCGGCATGACCGCCACCACCCGCAGCCCGAGCGCGGCCGTGTGGTCGTAGAAGGCGAGCGCGCCGCGGATCATGGCCTGTACCAAGGCCGAGAAGAACGCGCTGCGCAGGAAGGACTCCGGGAAGTCGCCGCGGCGGTCGCGGTGGACGTCCCAGTTCTGCCGGGTGGCCACCGTGTGGGCGCTGAACCCGAAGGTGCACACCAGCGGCACCGGCAGCCCGGCGAGCCCCCCGGCGCCCAGGGCGTCGAGGAACTCCCGGTAGAGCCGCTGCCCTTCGGGCGCGCGGAAGCGGATCTCGGTGCCGTCGGTGCCATCGGTGTCGAAGAAGGGGCCCAGGAAATCCCGGCCCGAACCGACCGGCCCGCCCGCGAAGGGCAGTCCGGCGGCCCGCGCGGCCTGACCGACGCAGGCCGCGTGCGAGTCACCGAGCAGGAGGAACCGGGCGGGGGCCGTAGTAGTCGAGCAGGGCGTCGTCACAGGAGTGGTCCTCTCCGCCGGCGGTGGGCGGCGGCTGCGGGGGAGTGTGCGGTGTGCGGGCCGGTTCGTCCCGCAGGGCCCGGAAGAAGTGCCCCATCACGAAGGCCACGCCCTCGGGACGGACCGTGCGCAGGTTGGCCTCGAAGAAGCCCCGCCGGCCCCCGGAAGCCGACGCACCCGAGGTACCCGAGGTACCCGACGGGTCCCGGTCGCCCGAAGGGGCCGGGAGAACCGGGAGCCCCGGCAGTCCCGTGACGATCTCGTACGACGGGAAGTAGTCGACGCGGTCGTCCTCGTCCGCGAGCTGCCCGGCCGCCGCCCGTAGCACCGACTTCGAGAAGGTGGTCGCGACCAAGGCGTGCCGTCCGGTGGCGGTGGCCGTCAGTGGCACAGGAGAGACCGTGAGGACCGTCCGCAGACCGGGGTTGACGCCCCGGGCCATGGCCAGTGCCTCCGTGAGGTCCTCGTGCACCTGCGAGACCGTGTGGTTGCGCAGGACGTACCGGCCGGCGTCGAAGGAACCGCGGACGGTCCCGGGGCACATCGGCAGCACGGTGTCTCGCTCCGTGTCGTGCCACGCCTCGGTCAGGCCGAGGGTGAAGACGAAGACCTCCGCCTCGGCCAGCGCGGTGCGCAGCGCGGCGAGGGTGACCTCGCGGGAGCGCAGCAGCTCACCGGGCGAGGCGAACCCCTCCGGTTCCACCGTGGGCCGGTACGGGTCGTAGAAGCGCCCGTCCTCCTCCCAGACCTCCCCGGGGGGCATGCGGGAGCCGAGTGCCCAGGCGATCCACTGGCGCAGCGCGGCGGCGGTGTAGATGTTCCCCGTGCGGAAGGAGAACCGGCGGTAGCCGCGGGCCGACCGCTGCTCGGCGGTCAGTCCCGGGGGCGGCGGCTCCGCGTCGTACCAGTGCATGCCCTCCTCCAGCAGGGCGCGTCCGATGTGGCCGGCGAAGCAGGACCCCGCCGTGATGACGGGCGCGTCCTGCCCGATGGGCCACTTCGGCGTCCACAGGTCAGCGATGTCCAGCGGGTCCCGTTCGGCGACCGCGCTGCGCCAGAAGGAGCGCTCCGGCAGGCTCGTATAAGGGTGTGATGCCATGGGGGGAGTGCCTCCTCAGGGCTGCCGGGTGGAGGGACGCGGGCCGGCGGCGAGTACGGCGGCGACGTCCCGCGCGTGCGGCGCGGCGACGAGGCCGTAGTGGTCGGCGTCGACCCGGCGCACCCGCGAGGTCCGGGGCAGGTGCGCGTCCCAGGCGCCCGGTGGTGTCGGCCGCGGGGCGAGCACGGGGGTGTCCACCGGGCGTTCGGCGAGCCACACCATGGTGGGTGTCGTGGTGATCCGCGGCAGCGGGTGCTCGGCCATGGCGGCCAGGTTGGCCCGGCAGCAGCGGGCGAGGCGCTCGGCGTACGCGCGGCCCGGATCGGTCAGGCCGTCGGCGCGGCTGCCGCCCAGCTCACGGGCGAAGACCTCGTCCACCTGCGCCTTGTCGTACGCGGCGAACTCCGTTCCGGCGCCGGGCGGCGGAGGGTCGAGAAGGTACAGGCCCGCCGCGGGCCGCCCCTCCCGTTCGGCGAGGGCCGCCATCGACAGGGCGGTCCACGCCCCGAACGACCAGCCCGCCAGCCGCAGCCGGGGACCGGCGTCGGGGAAGGCGGCCCGCACAGCCCGCAGATAGTCGGCGGCGCGGTCGGCGATCGACCGGGCGGGCAGCCGCGGGTCGCGCAGCGCCGGGTCGGGGATCAGACAGACCGTCAGTTCGCCGGGCAGGGCCGAGACCAGCGGCCGGTACGCCTGGATGTCGCCGCCGACCGGATGGACCAGGCACAGGACGTCCTCGCCGGTGCCGCGCTGCCAGACCTCGACCTCCGCCTCGGCGCCCGACTGGGCGGGTTGACGGCCGCCGCCCAGCTTCCCCAGGATTTCCGTGAGGGTCACGTGGTGGCCGAGGGCGGCGAGTTCGATGTCGGTGCCGTGACGGCGTTTCACCTCGTCCAGCAGTTCCAGGAGGGTCAGCGAGTCGGCTCCCAGGTCGTACAGGGGGGCGTCGGGGTCGACGGTGTCGACGCCGAGCAGTTCGCACAGGACCTCGGTGAGGCCGGCCGCCGGTTCCCCCGACAGGGCTCCCTCGGCCGCGACCTCCCTCGCGTCTTCCCCCGACCGGGTCCGGTGGGCGGCGGGCGTTGCCTCGTAGAAGAACTGGGCCTGCGGCAGAGGTGTCGTGCTGACCATCAGGTGCGGCAGTCGCAGGCTCAGGGCGTGCGCGAAGACCGCCGCGCCGTCCTCGGGGGTGAGCGCGACCTTCAGGTGCTCCTGGTGGCGGGTGTCGCCGGCCAGCGCCTGCCGCGCCATGCCGACCTCGCTCCAGATGTCCCAGCCGATGCTCAACCGGACGGTCGCCCCGCCGCCCGCCGGGGGCGTGTGGTGGGCGAAGGCGTCCAGGCAGGCGTTGGCCGCTGCGTAGTCGAACTGGCCGACCCCGCCGTGGTGGGCCGCCATCGACGAGCAGTAGGCCACGTACGCCGGGGTGTGGCGGACCGCGAGCCGTTCGACGAGCAGGGCGCCGCGCAGCTTGGCCGCGGTGGCGCGGCGGGCCGTGGCGGCCACCCGCCCGGCGAGGAGCCCGCCCGCGGCCGTGCCCGCCGCGTGCACGACACCGGCGAGGCCGTCGAGGTGCGGGGCGAGCCGGTCGGCGATCGCGTCCAGGTCCTCCGCGGCGAGGTCGGCGCCGACCAGCGTCACACGGTCCCCGTACGGCCGTAGCCTCGTCGGCACCTCGGTGCCGCGGGCGACCAGGACCACGCGGTTGGCGGGGTCCGCCAGCAGACGGGCGGCCAGCGTGGCACCGATGCCGCCGGTCCCGCCGAGGATCAGATGCGTTCCCGGCTCCGCCACCCGGTCGGCGGTGGACGGGAACGTGGGCGCGGGGACCGGCTGGACCGGGCGATGCCACCAGTAGCCGTCGCGCAGGGCGACCACGCGCGGGGCGAGCGTGTCGTCACGCAGCAGTTCCGGCAGATACGGTGCCCAGTCCGCCGGGTCGGGGCCGGGCAGGTCGATCCAGCGGGGCACCACCCCCAGTTCCTGGCGGGGTGTCTCGATGCCCGCCGCGAGGAGGCCGGCCAGGGGTGTGGCGACGGCGCCGGTGACGGGCTGTGCCCGGTGCGACAGCAGCCACACGCGGGGCCTCGAGGCGTCCGGCAGGTCGGTGAGGGCTTTGCCCAGCGCGGCCACCGCGTCGAGGCAGACCCGCTCGGCGTCCTCCAGCGCGCGCTCGTCGACCCGGCCGTCCAGGGCCAGGGGCAGCGCGTGCAGCCAGTCGATGCCGTCGGCTCCGCCATCGGTCCGGGCAGCACCGTCGCCGACGAGGGCGAGCAGGGCCGCGAGCTGGGCCGCGTCGGCGGGGTCGACCTCGTAACGGTCGTCGGCGAGTCGGCCGAGCGCCGTCGCGGGGCGCACTCGCACCACCCGGGCGTAGTGGTCTTCGAGGAACCGCCAGGTGTCCGCACCGATGTCGCCGCCGATGTCACCCCCGGTGCCACCGCCGATGTCCGCGGTGACGACGAGGGCGGTACGCCGTGCGGTACGAAACTCCGCGGGGCCGTGCGTCGGCGTCCCCGGTACGTTCACGGCGCCGGGATCCGCGCCGATGGCCGTGCCCGGTCCCGAGGGAACACCGCTACGGGCCCGGCGCAGCCGGGTCCACTGCGGCTGGTGCAGCCACTGATCGGCGGGCAACCGCCGCGACGGCGGGCCGGCCTCCTCAGGAACCGGCGCGGACGCGGGCGCGGCCCGGCCGGGGGCGCGCGGGAAGTCGTACTCGGACAGGTCGAGAGCGGGCGGCGGGAAGTCCCAGGGAGCGCAGGCCGGTCCCTCGGGCCAGGCGACGGTGCGACCGGCCGTCCACGCCTCCGCGAGGTGACGCGGGTCGCCGCTCCGCACCGGCACCTCCTCCCGGGCGGCCCGGACGGCGACCGGAGCGGCGACCGGCGCGGGCGCGCGCAGCCAGGCCGAGGCCGACGCGGCGTCCGGGCACACCGCCGCCGCACGGTGACCGAGCGCGGGGCGGCCGGCCTGAAGGTGCCGCAGCACCTGCGGGTAGGCGGCGGGGTGCGCGTCCAGGTAGTCGGCGATGCGGCGGCCGTCGGCACGCAGGGCGGCCTCGCTGCTCGCGGAGAGCACCACGCACGGCACAGCGGCGGGCGCCGTGGCGGGCGTGGCAGCGGGTGTGGCGGTGCCGGGCGCCGGTCCGGACGGCCGGTCGGCGGGGTGTTCCAGGAGCAGGTGGGCGTTGGTCCCGCCGATCCCGAAACTGCTCACGGCGGCCACCCGGGGCACGTCCCGGGGCCAGGGTTCGGCCGTCACCGGCACCCGGAACGGCCCCGCGTCGATCTCCGGGTTGAGGCGGTCGAAGTCCGCGGTGGGCGGGACCACCCCGTGGTGGACGGCGAGCACGGCACGGACCATGCCGACGACGCCCGCGGCGGCGCCCAGGTGCCCGATCTGGCTCTTGACGGAGGACAGCGCCACGCCCGCGTCGTCCGCCAGGCCGTACGCGTCGCGCAGCGCGGCGGCCTCCACCGGGTCGCCCAGGGCGGTGCCGGTGCCGTGCGCTTCCACATAGCCGAGGTCGGTTCCCGTACGGCCGCTGCGGCGCAGCGCGGCACGGATCGCGGCCCGTTGGCCGGAGCGGGCGGGCGCGCTGTAACTGAGCTTGTCCGAGCCGTCGTTGTTGATGCCGGAACCCGTGACGACCGCGTACACCGTGTCGCCGTCGCGGCGGGCGGCGGCGAGGGGTTTCAGGACGACCACACCGGTGCCGCTGGCCCCCACGGTGCCCGCGGCGTCCGCGCTGAAGGGCCGGCAGTGCCCGTCGGGGGAGAAGATGTGCTGCGGCCGGTAGGTGTAGCCGCCGGTCAGTTCGGTGTCGACGAGGACACCGCCGACGAGCATGACCTCGGCGTCGCCCTGGCGCAGCAGCCCTGCCGCGAGGTGCACGCCGACGAGCGAACTGGAGCACGCCGACTGCACGGTGAAGGCGGGGCCGGTCAGCCCCAGGTGGTAGGCCGCCTTGGTGGCGAGGAAGTCCTTCTCGTGGTGCAGGGCCAGCCGGAAGGCGTCGGGCAGGGCGTCCGGATCGCCCTGGCGCAGCATGTTCTGGAAGTAGGTGTTCTCCCCGCATGCCGCGATCAGCCCCACCCCCCGGCCGGCCGGGTCGCCGATACCGGCGTGGGCGAGCGCCTCTACGCAGCTCATCAGCAGGTGGCGCTGTTGCGGGTCCATGAGTCGGGCCTCGCCCGGGCTGAGGGTGAAGCGTCCCGCGTCGAAGGCGAGGAGCCCCTCCATCTGGCTGCGGGCGCCGACGCGGCCGTCCGCCGCGGGGAAGTGCTCGATGCCACGGCGGCCGGAGGTCACCAGGTCCCAGAAGGCGGCCAGGTCGGGCGCGCCCGGCAGCCGCACGGCCATACCGATGACGGCGACGGGTTCGTCGGCGGCCTCCGGGGCCGGTCGGACCATGCCTGTGTCCGGGGCCGGTCGTACCACGCCGGCGTCCCGGCCGGGTCGAGTCGCGCCGCTGCCCCGGTCCGGTGTGGCCCCGTCCGGCACCCGTCCCGGCAGGGCACCGCCCGCCTTCCCGTCCGGTCGTACCGCCGCGTGAGCCGCCGCGTCCTCCCCTTCGCGCCGCCCCTCCAGGAAACCGGCGAGGGCGCGGAGCGTGACATGTTCGAAGAGGTCCGGTACGGAGAAGGAGAGCCCGTCCTCGCCCGCGCAGGCGAGCTGGAACCGCATGAGGTCCAGGCTGGTGGCGCCGGCGTCGAAGTACCGCTGGCGCACGCCGACCAGTGTGCCGGTGACGTCCTCGAACAGCGTCGTCAGACGCTCCTCCAGTGGTGACAGGCCGGCGGCGGCCGGTTGTCCCTGGCGCAGATCGTGACCGGGGGCGGTGAGCGTCGCGCGCCGGTCCAGCTTGCCGCTCGGGGTGCGCGGCAGCGCGGTCACGCGACGGAAGCGGGCGACGCGAACATGGGCGGGCAGCAGCGCCGACAGGTGTTCCGCGAGCCCGCCCGGGTCGGGGTCCTCGCCCCGGCACTCCAGCGCGGCGACCAGGCGGCCGTCCGCCACGGCCGCGACCGCGTTGACCACGCCCGGGTACTGAAGGAGCGCGGCATCGACCTGCCCCAGCTCCAGCCGGTGACCGGCGAGTTTGATCTGGGCGTCGTCCCGCCCCGCGTAGTGGAGCTGGCCCCACGCGTCGAAGCGGGCGAGGTCGCCCGTCCGGTACAGCACGCCCAGCTCGGGGTCGTCGGTGAAGCGCTCGCGGTGCGCGGCCTGGTCACCGAGGTAGCAGCGGCCCGCCATGGGCCCGCCGATCAGCAGCTCGCCGGTGGCCCCCGGTGCGACGGGGAGACCGCTGCCGTCCACCACTCGAAGGACCGCGCCCGCCACGGGCCGCCCGATGGCGGGGCGCAGCGGCCAGCCGGCCGGGTCGCCCTCCAGGCACAGGGCGCTGACGACATGGGTCTCGGTGGGACCGTAGTGGTTGAACAGACGCGCACCCGGCAGTCCGGCGAACCAGCGGCGGATCGCGTCGGTGCACACCAACTGCTCGCCCGCGGTGACGACTTCGCGCAGCCGAGACGGGTACCGCCCGGTGCGGACACCGTGTTCGGCGAGCAACTGGAGCGCCACGTACGGCAGGAAGACACGTTCCACCGCCGCCGACTCCAACTGTGCGAGCAGGGCCGGCGCGTCGTGCCGCCAGCCAGGATCGACCAGATGCAGCAGGCCCCCGGAGCACAGCGTGGTGAAGATCTCCTGGAAGGAGACGTCGAAGGAGAGCATAGAGAACTGCTGGGTACGGGCCGGCCGGTCCAGTCCGCCCGCGACGCGCTGCCAGGTCAGCAGGTTGCACAGGGTCCGGTCGGGGACCTGGACGCCCTTGGGGACGCCGGTGGAGCCCGACGTGAAGAGCGTGTACAGCGGACGCAGCCCCTCGTGCGCGTACGGCACGGGCACTGCGGCGGGTGTGCCGGCGGACATGTCGGCGGGTGTGTCGGTGAGGGTGACGACGTGGCGCGGGAGCGACGGCGGCGCGAGGGTCTCCAGGACACCGAGGTCCCGCCGGGTCACCAGCACACACAGGGGGTCCGCCTGGTGGAGCACGTGCCGCAGCAGGGCCGACGGATAGGCCGGGTCGAGGGGGACGACGGTCACGCCCAGCCGGGCGGCGGCCAGCAGCGCCACGATGTGCTCGACGGACGGCTGGAGGTAGAGCGCGACGGACGCCGGAGCGGCCGGGTCGGCCGGCACCGGATGGCGGGCGCGCAGATCGGTCGCCAACGCGTGGGCTCGCGCGTCGAGTTCGGTGTACGTGAGGGTCGTCCCGCCGTCCGTGAGGGCCGGGGCGTGCGGGGTGGCGGCCGCCTGCCGGGCGAAGCCGTCGGCGACGGTCGGGAAGTCGGGGACGAGTGCCTCGCCCCGGCCGGTGTCGGGTAGACCGCGACGGTGGTCGGCGATCAGTTCGCGCAAGGTGACGTCGTCGCCGCCGGTCAAGTGGTCCAGGCACCGGCGGAACAAGCGCGCCGCCGCCTCCGCGCGTTCGGCGCCGAGGTCGTCGCGGTACTCCCACAGGCAGTCGAAGCCGGACTCGTGCTCGACGACGGACAGGGTGAGCGCGCACTTGGCGCCGAGCGGCTCGGGCCACACGGGCCGCACCTCGCAGCCGTCCAGCCGCAGCGCGGAGAAGTCGGTGTTCTCCAGGACGAACAGATAGTCGAAGAGGGGGGTGCGCTCGCGGAGCACGGGATCGGACAACAGGTCGGCCAGGGCCACCTCCTGATCCTCCAGGACGTCCCGGACGGTGTCGGCGTGCGATGCGAGCTGGGCGGCCAGACTGTCGCGGGGGCGCAGCTCCAGCTCCAGGAGCACGGTGTTGGCGAACATGCCGACGGCGTCGGCGAACTCGGGCCGCGACCGGCCGGAGACCGGCGACGCGACGAGGGGACGCTCCTGGCCGGTCACGCCGTACACGCTCGCGGCGAACGCGGAGACCAGCAACTGGAAGCGGGTCAGCCCACGTTCGGCGGCGAGCCGGTCAAGGGTGGCCCGGCGGACCAGGTCGAGGGAGGTCCGCAGCAGCCTCGCCCGGGGCCGGACAGCCACCTCCTTCGAGGCGGGCAGGACGGATGACAGCTCGCCGTCACGGCCGTAGCGCTCGGCGAGCCGGGTCCGTCGCCGCCCGTACGCGGGGCTCGCCTGCCACTCCCGCTGCCATCGCGCGAACTCCAGCGGCGTGGACGCGGACGCGGTGCCGGGCACGCCCGACTCGCCCCGCAGCGCGGCGGAGTAGGCGTCGGCGAGGTCGCGGAAGAGGAGGTTGAGCGACCAGCCGTCCACGGCGACGTGGTGCAGGTGCAGCAGGAGCGCCCCCTCGTCCGGACCGCCCACCCACGCGGCGCGCAGCATGCGGGTGTCCGTGAGGTCGAAGCGGTGGTCGAAGAACCGGTCGGCGAAGCTTTGCCACCCCTCGCCCTCGCTGCCGTCGAGGTCCCGCGAATCCGGGGCGTCGTCGAGCGGCTCCCAGGGGTCGTACGCGTCGCCCGCCCGCTGGCGCAGCCCGTGCGGGGTGGGGACCAGTCGCGTCCGCAGGGCCGCGTGCCGTTCCACCAGCCCGCGCACCGCATGGCGCAGGGCCGCCCGGTCGACGCCGCCCCGGAGGCGGAAGACGAGCGGTACGTCGTAGGCGCGGTCCTCGGGGTCCCGCTGGTGCAGGAACCACAGGCGTTCCTGCTCCCTGGTGGCCGGCGCGGTCGGTTCGCCGCAGGCGGCGGGCACGGGTGGGTGCTCGCCGGTCGCGGCGTCCTGGGCGTGCACGGCCTCGGCGAGGGCGGCGAAGTCGGCGGTGAGCACCAGGCTCTGCGGGAGGTCGACGTGGAAACGCCGCATGACCTCGAAGCGGAGGCGCAGCGCCTTCAGGGAGTCACCGCCGTGCGGTATCCACCGGTCCTCGGGGCGCAGGCCGGACACCCCGAGGATGTCCTCGGCGAGATCGAGTACGGGCCGCTGCTCGTCGCTGACGCGCCCCTCGCCCTCGTACGAGCGCCGCCACGGTGCCGGGGCGTCGCGCAGCAGCGCCTCCCGGTCGACCTTGCCGTTGGCGGTGAGCGGCAGTTCCGGTACGAGATGGGTGTGGTGGGGGCGCATGTACGGGGGCAGCCCGGTCGTGAGGTGCCGGTCGTAGGCGTCGAAGGAGAGGTCGCTGGGATCGCCGCCCGCGACGACGAAGGCGAGCAGTTCGTTGCGGCCGGCCTCGTCGCGGCGGGTGCACACGTACGCCTGGCGCACGTCGGGGTGGGCGAGGACGCGTCGCTCCACCTCGCCGGGCTCGATGCGGAAGCCGCGCACCTTCACCTGGCGGTCGGTCCGGCCGACGTAGGTCACCCGTCCCTCGGTGTCCCGGCGCACGAGGTCACCCGTGCGGTACCAGCGCTCCTCGCCGCCCGCCTCGCCCTCCGGGTCCGGCAGCATGACGAAGCTCTGCTCGGTCTGCCTGGGCAGATTGCGGTAACCCCGGGCCAAGGCGGGGCCCGCGAGGAGCAGTTCGGCGATCTCGTCCGGCTCCGCGGTGCGTCCGTCCTCGGTGCGCAGCAACGTACGCGTGCCGGTCAGCGGGGTGCCGAGGGGGACAATGGCGCCCGCGAAGTCCCGGGGGATCGGATGGCAGAGGGCGAAGGTGGTCGCCTCCGTCGGCCCGTACACGTTGTGCAGGACGGTGCGTGAGGCGGTGTTGGACTCGTACCACCGGCGGATCAGCCGCGCGTCGAGCTGCTCGCCGCCGACGAGGACCTGGGAGACGGTGCCGAAGCAGTCGGGCACCCTCTCGACGACGGTGTTGAACAACGCGACCGTGATGAACAGTGTGTCGATGCGCCGGTCCGTCAGCGCTCCGGCCAGCCGGTGCGGGCTGTGCACCTGCTCGTCGTCGAGGATCACGCAGACACCGCCGGTCAGCAGCGGTACCCAGACCTCGAAGCTGAGGGCGTCGAAGGCAGGGTTGGACAGGCAGGCGTACCGGGCGCCGGGCCGCAGGCCGATGTAACCGGGCTCGGCGAGCCGCAGCACGCCCGCGTCGGTGACCTCGACGCCCTTGGGGCGGCCCGTGCTGCCGGAGGTGTAGAAGACGAAACCCGTCCCGGTGTCCCCGGTGTCCGCCGACGCCTTCCCGGGCGGGTCGATCCGGGCTTCCCGCACCGCGTCCGGTTCCTCGTCGCGCAGGAGCAGGTCGGCGTGGAGGGCAAGGAACTCTCCGCCGGCATCGGGGAGTTCGTCGTGTACGACAGCGACGGCGCCCGAGTCGTCGAGGATGTGCCGCTGCCGGTCGGACGGACTGAGCCGGTCCAGGGGGACGACGGTGGCACCGGCGCGACGGATGCCGAGCATCACGCACACCAGCCGCCAGGAGCGCGGCAGGCAGACGGCGACGGCCTGCCCCCGGCCCACCCCGAGATCGCGCAGCCGCGTGGCCACCCGGCCGCTGAGGCGGTCGAGGCCGGCGTGGTCGAGCAGGTGCGAGTCGTCCTCGACGGCTACGGCGGACGGGGTGCGCCGGGCCCGGGCGAGCACCGCGTCGGCGAGAGCGGAGGCCGATCGGCTCGGGGAGGCGCCGCCGGAAGGGGAGGTGACGTCGGTGCTCATCGGGCTCCCGCCACGGGGAGGGCAGCGGCGGACGCCGGCGCGGACCGGTGTCCGTGGTGGACCAGTTCCGCCGTCAGCAGGGCACCGACACGGACCGCTTCGGCGCCTTCGAGGATCTCCCAGTGGTCACAGGCGAGGGTCTCGACCTGGAAGTCGCCCTCGGCCCGCCGCCGCCAGAAGGCACGGACCTCGGCGTGGAACGGCGTGTCGTCGCCGTGCGGCACGGCCTGGGCGAGGACCAGGCGGGTCGGGGAGGCGGCGGGCAGGTACTGCCGGGCCGTCGACCGGTTGTGGTTGTACAGCCGGAAGTAGCGCTCGATCTGCGCGTCGTCCATGCCGGGATACATCCCGTTGAACCTCACAAGCTTGTCGCGGAACTCCGCCTCGTCGACGGCGGTGATCGCCGCACGGGCCGCGGCGTCGTCGGTGGCCTGGGTGTCGAGGAGGACGACACTGACGTCACGGCGTCCGGCCCGGCCGAGGATCTCCCCCATCCGGTGGGCGACCAGCCCTCCGTAGGACAGGCCGGTCAGCACCACGGGGCCGTCGTCCATCGGGCCGAGGAGGCGCAGATACTCCTCCGCCATGGCCTCCACCGTGGGCAGGACGTCCTCGCCGGGGTTCACGCCCGGCGACTGGATACCGTAGAGCCCCGCCGCGGCGGGCAGATGCTCGGCCAGCGGCAGGTAGCAGAACGCGGTGCCCCCGGCCGGGTGGACGCAGACCACCCGCGGCCCCGCACCACGCCGGAACTCGATGAGACTGCCCGGGGCGGAGTCGGCGCCGTCCTCGCGCAGCAGCGCGGCGAGCGCCTCGATGGTGGGCCGCGTCATGACCTCGGCCACCGGCAGATGCCGGCCGAACGCCTCCGTGACGGCGTGGGCCATCTTGATGGCCGACAGGGAAGTGCCGCCCACCTCGAAGAAATCGTCGCCGACGCCTATGTCCGGGTGGAGCAGCACGCTCCGCCATATCCGGTACAGGGCGTGCTCGACGTGGTCGCGCGGGCTGGCGGTGTTGACCTGCGTGGAGGTCCGCGCGTGGGCCAGCGCCAGCACGGCGGCACGGTCGACCTTGCCGCTGCGGTTGAGCGGCAGGGCGTCGAGGTCGACCACGACGGCGGGGATCATGTAGTCGGGCAGACGGCGGGAGAGCGCGGCGCGCCAGTCGCCGGCGGCACGCGCCGGTGCCGTACCCCGACCGACCCCGGCGACCAGCCGGACCTGCCCCGCGGCGTCGCGGTCGGCGAGGACCACGGCCTCCCGGACACCGGGCAGTGCCATGAACGCCGCCTCGACCTCCGCCGGTTCGATCCGGAACCCGCGCAGCTTGACCTGGTCGTCCGCGCGCCCCGCGTAGACCGCCTCACCGTCCGGCTGCCGCCTGGCCAGGTCGCCGGTGCGGTAGATCCGCTCGCCGGGCACGAACGGGTCGGGCAGGAACCGCTCCTCGGTGAGGTCGGGGCGGTTGAGGTAGCCGCGGGCGAGGGAGGACCCGCCGAGGTACACCTCTCCCACCACGCCCGGCGGCACGGGCCGCATACGGTCGTCGAGCAGGTAGAGACGGGTGCCGGGGAGCGGGCGGCCGATGGGGCAGGGGCGCTCCAGCGGACGCGGCGCGTAGTAGGCGGTGCTGTACAGCGTCGCCTCGGTGGGCCCGTAGCCGAAGCAGATCCGCAGGCCGGGCAGATGCAGGGTCATGCGGTGCAGGGCGGCCTCGGTGAGCGACTCCACCCCGGTGAGCAGCTTGCGCAGCGCCAGCCCGCGCAGCCGTACGGCGGGGTCCTCGTCGATCCACTTGACGTAGGCCGGCGGCAGGAACGCCTGGGTCACCCGACGCTCGCGCAGCCACGCCAGCAGGGCCTCCGGGTCGCCGCGCAGCGCCTCGGGGACGAGGTGCAGCACACCGCCGGTGGTCAGGGGGAGCAGCAGTTCGTGGATGGAGGCGTCGAAGCCGATGCTGGACCAGGCCGAACCGGCCTCGCCGGGGGCCGTGCCCATACGGTCGTGCCAGGTGGCGAAGAGGTTGAGGACACTGCGGTGCTCCACCGCGACGCCCTTGGGCCGGCCCGTGGACCCGGAGGTGAAGATCACGTACGCCGTGCGGTCCGGCGCGCGGTCGGTGCCGGACGGCGGCCGCGCGCTCTCCGCCCCCTCGGCCTCGACGGCGGCGAGCGCGAGCCAACCCTCGGGCCGGTCCGTGTCATCGCCCTGGTCGCTCAGTACGACGGGGCAGGCGGCGTCCTCGACCATGCCGGCGAGCCGCTCGCGGGGCTGCCCGGGGTCGAGCGGAAGGTAGGCGGCGCCCGCCTTGAGGATGCCCAGGATGCCGACCACCAGGTCGCACGACCGTCCGGCGTGCAGGCCCACCACGTCACCGGGGCGCACGGACCGGGCGACGAGGGCGTGCGCCAGCCGGCTGGCGCGGCGGTCCACGGTCGCGTAGTCGAGCGACCGCTCACCGTCGACCACCGCGGTCAGTTCGCCGCGCGCCCGCGCCTGGGCCTCGAAGAGCTCCGCGATCCCGGACGCCGACCGCAGGGCGAGGGCGACCGGATCGGCCTCCGCATCGGCCACCGCGTCGGCGGCCTCCGGATCGTTCTCCGGCCCCCCGTCGCCCGACGGCGTGGCGTCGCCCTCGCGCACCAGCCGCCGCGACTCCTCCGGGTCCATCAGCTCCAGATCCCGGATGTCACGGTCGGGACGGTGGGCCATGTCGGTCAGCAGCCGCCGCAGATACTCCGCCCAGCGCCGCGCCGTGGCGTCGTCGAACAGGGCGGTCGCGTAGTCGAGATGGCCGAGCAGGCGCCCCTCGGACTCGGTCACCGACAGCGCGAGATCGAACTTGGCCGGGGCGTCGGCGATCGGCAGCGGCCGGGTCTCGACACCGGGCAGGTCCAGCAGGTTCCGGCGGTCCGGGACCCAAGCCAGCATTGTCTGGAACAGCGGGGTGTGAGCGGCGCTGCGAGGCGGATTGGCAAGCTCGACGATGCGTTCGAAGGGCAGGTCCTGGTGGGCCAGTGCTTCGCGGACGGCAGCCCGAGTGCGGGCGAGCGCCTCGGCGGCGGTCGGCGCACCGGACAGATCGACGCGCAGCGGAAGCGAGTTGACCAGGAAGCCGATGAGGCCGGCCGCGCCGGGCCCGCGCCGGTTCGCCACCGGACTTCCGACAACGATGTCGTCCTGGCCGGACAGGCGGGAGAGCAGGCTGCTCCAGCCGGTCAGCACCGCCACGAACGGGGTGGCACTGTGCGCCCGGGCCAGCGCGCGCAGCGCCGAGACCACGTCCGCGTCCAGTTCGAACTCGACCCGGCCCCCCTCGTACCGCTGCTCCACCGGACGCGGCCGGTCGGTCGGCAGATCGAGAACGGGCGGCGCGTCCGACAGCGCCTGCTCCCAGTAGCGTTCCTGGTCCGCGAGGGCACCGGCCAGTACCGCCTCGCGCTGGGCTCGCGCGTGGTCGGCGTACTGTGTGGCGAGCGGTGCCAGGGGAACCGGGTCATCCGCACGCAAGGCCGTGTAGAGCAGGCCGATTTCCCGCATCATGACGTTCATCGACGCGCCGTCGTACACGCTGTGATGAAACGTCAGGAGCAGCACGTGGCGCTCGGGGGCCAGCGTCAGCAGGCGGCCGCGCCCGAGGGGACCGGTCTCCAGGTCGAACTCCTGCCTCGCCTCCCGGCGTTGCAGGGCAGTGACCTCGGCGTCGGGGTCGGCGAGGCTGCTGAGGTCCTGCGAGGTCAGCGCGAAGCCGGTGCCGGGCGGATCGATCAGCTGCTGCACACTCCCGGCCTCGGCCACCAGCCGGGTGCGCAGCGTCTCGTGGCGATCACTGAGGGCGTCCAGGGCCCTGGCCAGCGCCCGGTGGTCGAGGGGGCCAGTGAGCGAGAGCGCCACGGTCTCGTTGTACGCGGCGTTCGCACCGGGCAACTGCGCGAGGAACCAGAGGCGTTGCTGGGCGAAGGAGGCCGGCCGGACGTGGGGGGCGGCCTCGGCGCGGTTCTCGGGGTCCGCGCACGAGCGGGGCGTGGGGACGGAGGTGGGGCTGTGCTGCACCGGCTTACCTGGTCTTCCCGTCAGAGGGGACTGGGGGAGGGGAGGGGCACGGCGGTCCGGGATCACCGGACGGCCGGGGGCCGAGAAGGGCGCACGCCTGGTGTCGGGGGAGTGAGGGCGCGCGGGAGTGTCTGGGAGGAGGGGGCGTCGGCTCGTTGTTGAGCGGTCATAAGGGGATACGACGGAAGAAATACTGGCCGGTGATCCGCTCTCAAGAGAAAGAGTGGTGGGATTGCGGCTCGCCGGAATACTTCGCGATGCATTGGTGATGATCAGTCACGGCTCAGGGACATGTCAACACTTGACTTTCCGCAGTGCCCTCACGTAGATACGGGACTGCCCCTTCTGCCGCCTCGCGCCGGGCGCACGCGCAGATCAGCCCAGCTCATGAGGGGTGATGGTCCTCCAGGCGCATCACGTGGGCCGGCGAACGACGACCGTCGGGCGAGGCACTCTCTTCGGACGGACCGGGGGTTGTGGCGGACCGGCCAGTTGTGACGGACAGGCCGGCAAAAGGGACTCGCACGCAGGGAATTGTCAGAGTGAGGAATTACCCAGGACCAGAACGCCGCGCTCGGTATCGGATTCGCGTCCGTGGATGTTTGCGCCCATTCCCGTACGGCCATGTCACCGCCTTCGGCGCGCTCGACGCGGCGGATGTGAAGGCAGTCGAGCCGGCCCGCCAATACCCCCGCTACCCGCAATCCGATGTCAACCGACGAGCGGAAGTCAGGAACCCTTGGACGTGTTCTTCGCCCCGGAGGTCTCCTGATAAGGGGCGATCGTCTCATCGTGGTCCCTCGCCCAGGCGGTGAGCATTCTGATGGGTCCTCCACGGTGCGCCCGATCTTGGTCAGGCTGTACTCCACGTGCGGTGGCGCCTCGGCGTACGCGTGCCGCTCGACGAGCCCCTCGTCCTGGAGCCGACGCAGCGTCTGGTGGGGGGCTCGGGATCGCTGCGGCTGTCGGCCTGACGCTCTACTTCGCCGTGCGCGGTCGCCGCCCACCTACGGGTCGGTGACTACAGGAGCACATCCCACGGGACGCCCGTCCGGCGGGACCTGGACGGCGCCGAGGACCATTGCCCTCGCCGCTGGGCAGTTCGCCCGTCGATGCCCGCTCCAGGGCCGGCCCCTCGGTGCGCGGGTCGATGCTGTTGCTACGGGGCGAGACCCGGTGCGTCGCCGAGGTGAGGGCGCGCAGCGCGGCCGGGGTGAACCAGTCGGCATGCGGACCGGGACGCACCGGCAGGACCAGCGCGGCGGGCGGCCCCGGCCAGGGGACGGCCGCCGCGCTGGGCCACCCACCGCGCAGTGGCCGCCGGGCCGAGCCCGGAGAGCAGGTCCGTCGAACGGCTACCGACGACGGTTTCAGCCGCGATGCCTCCGGCGACCGCCACGTACGCGCGCACGCCCGCGGTCACCGTTCCCAGCTCCGGACCGCGCCCGCCGGGACGAGCACCGGAGCCCCCAGGCCGTCGGCCGCCCGTCCACCGTCACCGGGCAGGGCGCGCCCCTGACCACGACGCGGACGGCGTGGCCGGGCCGCAGGGCGCGGCCGGTCAGGGTCGTCTCCAGGACGGCCGTGTCGGGGTCGTTGCCGAGCAGCCGGTTGGCGAGCCGCGACGCCGGCTGTAAACGGGTTTCGGTGGTCGGCGAGGGAACGTTCACCAGAACGTGCCGCTCTGGCCCTGTCTCAACGAACTCAGTGCATGCGCCTCCCTGAATTTGGTCCAGCAAGATCTGCGGCGCGAGGGAGACCAACTTCTATGAGACAGGACAGCAGTTCTGTCCTTTGACAGCCAAGTTAGTCGTGTGTAGTCCGCTGACCTGGGACGATTAGGTTGGATGTCAAGGAGTGGTGTACCTGGGAGCTGGCACCACATGTCGCTTCGCATCGAGAACGCCCTCGGTGTGGATGAGCGCGGGCTTCGGCGCATCGAGAGAGCGGCGCCGGCCGCGCCGCTCGGTGCGGCCGCGGTTGCACAGCAGCCGGGCTCGGCTCTGGCCGGGCACACTGGCCCGGCACGATCACGAACATGCAGACCGTGGCTGTCGACCCTCAGGTCACCTCCCTGATCGGCAAGAACGAGTCGGGTAAGACGACGATCCTCAAGGCTCTGCATCGGCTGAACCCGGCCAACAACGCCGACGACTTCGATGTCACCACCGACTATCCCCGCCGGCGCCCGTCCAGGGACCGGCGCTCCAAGAACCTCGACAAGGTCGCTCCCGTGACGGCCACGTTCGCACTGGAGGACGCGGACATCGACGAACTTGAGAAATAGTCGGAGTACGGCCGCCGACGGGTACTTACGTCAAGGCGTCACGTCTGTACGACGGCAGCCTTCGGGCAGAGGTGCACTGCACCCTCAACGACGCCCTGAGCCACGTCTTCGCCCCAAGCAGTACCTCGAAGAGGATCTCGACGATGAGTGTCGGCGTACACGTGAACGTGGCCCTGGCAAGATTTCCGTGATGTGGGTGTACCACCGTGCGTTGGTGACGCTCCGTCACGGGCCGCGGCACTGTCAGCGAGTGTGATGACCTCGTACGGTTCATGTCTGTGCACCTCGATGCGGTGCGGGTGGAACGAGTGCGGGTGGCGGGCGGCGTGGTCCGCACCTCCCGCACCCGGCGAGTTGACGGTGGCGTGTCCGGACTGCGGTCGCAGTTCTGCGCGGGTGCACAGTGGCTATTGCCGCACGCTGGCTGATGTCTCTGTCGGTGGGCGCCCTGTGCTGAACGGGCTTTCGGTGCGGCGGTGGTTCTGTGACAGCCCGGGCTGCGCACACTCGCGTCCGGCAGGCGCCTGAGGAGGGCGCTGTCTCCTCAAGTGCCTCGCAACGCCGATCGAGTGCCGACCGGTAGGCCGCGCCACGAGACGGAGCGTCCACCGATCGCGGAGAGCTTCGCTATGGGGTTGTCCGCTCCGGTAGCGTTGAGGCAATCCGGTCGGCGAGACTCGCGGCTGGGGCAGTCAGTAGGAAAACCGGCGGCAGGTGCGGCTGGGGGACATCGGCAGAGGGACCAGACGATGGCCACGGTCTACCGCGTGGTGACCATGAACGACGAAGGCCAGGAGCGAAGCGCTCGGTACTTTGATGTGGACGGTCGGGAGATCGGTGATCCCCACCTGTCCAGGGGGCGTATCCCTTTCCCGCAACGGCAGCCGGTGGATCCGCCCGTCGCTCCGGAGCCGGAGCAGGTGTCACCCGCTCCCGGGACCGTAGTGTTCGACCCGGTGTGGTGGGAGGATCTGAGGGGGTGCACGGCTGTGTTCCTGCCGGGCGATCCCCCGCGCTCCGGACGGATCGCTTTCCACGCCCAGGGTGGGCGGCTGCCGGCCGGTGCTCCTACCGAAGAGCTCCTGGTGGTCCTGCCGCACGGTCGCGGCGGGCGGCGACGGACCGTTCCCGCGGTGGTGTGCCCGCTCGCCCACGTTCTGCCGTTGCTGCTCGACGAGCCGCCGGAGCGGCTCACCGCGACAGGTGCCGCATGGCGCCACGCGGCCCTCTACGCGCTGCACATGGCCGGCCGAGGGCTGTTGCTGCCCGGGCTGAGTGCCGGCGGATACGACGCCTGGAGACTGGGGCCGTTCTCGCAGGACGACGCCGGCTGGGTACGGGCATTGGCCAAATCCGTTGACCCCGCTGCATACGCGACTCCGTTGCAGCAGGCCGAGCGTGGACGTACTCCGCTGCTTCTGCCGCATCCGTACGACCGGCTGCGTCTGTTCCTGGACGCGGTGGCCGACGTGCTGCCGCGCACGCCCGCCGCTGCCGCCGCTGCAGGGCAGGCCGCTTTCGCCGGCCGGGACCCCAGGCATCTGCCGGGGCTGTGGGGCTGGGCCGCCAAGGTCGCCGACGGCCGCGACGCCGGTGTCCAGCTCTCCCTCCGGCTTGAACTGCCGGGTAAAAGCTTCGGCAGCGCCGACGACGGCGCGGGCGCGGGCGCTGCGGACCGCCTCGGAGCGGCGGTGCGGTGTGTGCCCCAGGTGCGCTCGCTGGCGGATCCGTTGCTGCTCGCAGACCTGGCCGAGGTGCGATGTGGGACCGCGGACGGATTCGGTCCTCGTGACCGTGCGCGGGTCGATGCGACGCTGCGTGCGGCCGCCGAGGTCTGGCCCGCACTCGTCGGACTGCTGGAACCGGCCGGGCCGGACGCACTGGCCGTGGACGACGACACCTTTCTCGCCCTGCTGGACGACGGCATCGGTGCCCTGGCACGGGTGGGTGTGGCGGTGCACCTGCCGAAGGACCTGGTCCGGGACCTCGTCGTACAGGCAGTCGTCGAGCCCGAGAGCGGTTCGCCGGACGAAGAACCGGAGGGATCGGGCTTTTTCACACCCGACGCGCTGCTCTCCTTCCGCTGGGAGCTGGCGGTGGGCGACCGCACTCTCACCCCTGCGGAGCTGGACCGGCTGGCACAGGCCGGGCGCCCGCTGGTGCGGCTGCGGGACCAGTGGGTCGTCGTCGACGAGGCGCTGGTACGCAAGGCCCGGATTCGGTCACGCGCACTGGGCGCCCTGGAGGCACTGACGGCCGTCCTCACGGGCGAGGTGGCGGGCGACGACGGGTCCGTCACCCCCGTGCGGCCGAACGGATGGCTTGCCTCCCTCCACGACCGGCTGACCGCACCGGAGCACGCCGCGGATGCCGAGCTGCTGCCTCCCGCCGGTCTGGAGGCCACCCTACGCGGGTACCAGCTGCGTGGCCTGGCCTGGCTGGACCGGCTCACCCGTCTCGGCCTGGGCGCCTGCCTCGCGGACGACATGGGGCTCGGCAAGACGATCACCGCCATCGCCCTCCACCTGCGCCGGCAGGAGGATCCGAGGACGGCCTGCGGCCCCACCCTGGTGGTGTGTCCCTCCTCGCTGCTCGGCAACTGGGGGCGGGAGATCGACAGGTTCGCGCCCGGTACGCCCTGGCGCCGTCATCACGGACCCGCACGGGACCTCGGTGACTTACGGCCCGGGGAGATCGTCCTCACCACCTACGGCACGCTCCGCCGTGACCTGTCCGACCTCTGCGAGGCCGGACCGTGGGGACTCGTCGTAGCCGATGAGGCGCAGCACGCCAAGAATCCCGCCTCGGTCACTGCCAAGGCCATGCGCGCCCTCCCTGCCCAGGCCCGGGTGGCGCTCTCCGGCACACCGGTGGAGAACAACCTCAGCGAACTCTGGTCGCTCCTGGACTGGGCCACGCCCGGTCTGCTCGGCCCGCTCACCGCCTTCCGGGACCGCTATGGCCGAGCCGCCGAACGCGCCGCCCGCGGCAGCGAGGCCGAGGCTGACGCGGCGGCCGCCGGACGGCTCGGCCGCCTCATCCGCCCCTTCGTGCTGCGCCGCCGCAAGTCCGACCCGGGCATCGCCCCCGAGCTGCCGCCCAAGACCGAGACCGACCATCCAGTCCGGCTGACCCGGGAGCAGACAGTGCTGTACGAGGCACAGGTACGGGAGTCGATGGACGAGATCCGCAACGCACAGGGCATCACCCGGCACGCCCTGGTCCTCAAACTCCTCACTGCCCTCAAGCAGATCTGCAACCATCCCGGCCACTACCTGAAGGAGGACACGGCGGCCCGCCTCACCGGACGCAGCGGCAAACTCGAACTCCTCGACGAACTGATCGACGTCCTCCTGGCCGAGAACGCCTCCGTGCTGGTCTTCACCCAGTACACGCGGATGGCGCGGATGCTGGAGGCGTATCTGGCCCGGCGCGGTGTGCGGACGCTCCTGCTGCACGGCGGGACACCGGTGCACCGCCGCGAGGAGATGGTCGACGCCTTCCAGAGGGGCGAGGTCCCGGTGTTCCTGCTTTCTCTGAAAGCAGCCGGCACCGGCCTCAACCTCACCCGGGCGTCCCATGTCGTTCACTACGACCGCTGGTGGAACCCCGCCGTCGAGGACCAGGCCACCGACCGCGCCTACCGTATCGGCCAGACCCAGCCGGTCCAGGTCCACCGGCTGATCACCGAAGGCACCGTCGAGGAACGCATCGCACAGCTCATCTCCTCCAAGCGCGACCTGGCCGACTCGGTCCTCGGCGGAGACCGGGGAGAGGCCGCGATCAGCGACCTCACCGACGACGAACTCGCCGACCTGGTCGCCCTGCACACCACCACCGACCGGAGCAGCCGATGAGCCGCAACGGCGCGGGGAAGCGCCCCCTCGATCTGGTCCTCCCGAAGCCGCCGCCGGTACCGGGACAGCGGAAGCTGACGGCCGGGCCGTGGGGCATCCTGTGGATCGCAGCCCTGGAAAGCCCCCGCAGACGGGACTCCGGGCATGCGGCCAGGCTCGACCGTGCCCGCACCTATACCCGGCGCGGGGCGGTCGGAGACATCACCGTACGCGCGGGCGAACTGTCCGCCCGGGTCACCGGCAGCGGCCGCCGCCCGTACAAGGTCACACTCCGCGTTCCCGAACTGCCCTTGGCGGAGGCGGACCGGCTACTCGAGGCATGGACGGACGACATCGACGCCGCCGCCGAACTGTCCCGCGGGGAGCTCGGTGAGGCAACCGCGCGCATCGCCGTCTCCGAAGACATCGCCCTGGTACCCAGACCCGGCCTCACCGAGTACGAATGCACCTGCCCCGACTGGGGCTTCCCCTGCAAACACGCGGCAGCGGTCTCCTACCAGTACGCCCGGGCCATCGACGCCCGCCCCGACGCCCTCCTGCTGCTCCGCGGCCACCACTTGGACTTCGTGCGTGAGGAAGCAGCGCTCCGGTGCGCCGAACGCGAGGCCGCCGCTGCCGAACAGGCCGCTGCAGAAGCGGAACTGACCAGGGCGGGCGCGGCTCGCGGAGTCCCGGCCGGCGAGGCGTTCGCGCGGGCCAGGCAGGAAGGCGGACTGCCTCTCCTGCCGGAGCTTCCCGCCCCGGCGACCGGGCCCGTCACCGTCGGCCTGTTCCCGGATCCAGGCCACGAGGACAGCCTTGTGGCCCCCGACCGGCTGCGCACGCTGGCCGACGACGCCGCCCACCGTGCCGCCGACGCCTACAGCCACGCGGTCGCCACCGGAGGCGCGCCCGCCGCCCGGCTCTGGCTCGACACCGACCCCTGGCTGGACACCGTCCGGCGCGCGGCACGAGCGGGCGGCGATCCTGGCGTCGTCGGCCGCCTGCTGAACAGTTCAGGCCAGGCGCGTGCACGGCTCGCGCGGACAAGCGCGGCGTGGAAGCACGGGGGCCAACCCGCACTGGCCGTCCTCGAGGGAGGCCTGGTGCCACCGCGTGTCGCGGAGACCGCGGCACGCGAACAACTCCTCACCCGGCCGCTTCCCGGCCTGCCCGGCCCTCCCCAGCTGCGCCGCACCGGCGGCCGCCTCCAATTGGTCGGTCACGATATCGAGTTGCGGTACGGGCCGGACGGTCACTGGTACCCGTTCCGCAAGCATTCCGGCCAGTGGTGGCCGGCCGGCTCTCCCTCCCAGGACGCCGTGGAGGCTGTGCTGCCTATCCTGCCGGGGACATGACCGGCCGGATCAGCTCCGATACCTCGTCCGGTGGATCACTCGGGGACGACTACCGCCCGTCCATGCCCACCGGCACACCGCAGGCCCGACCGACCGCAAGCCCTCGAACCGGACGATGCCCGGCGACTTGCACAACGCCCACTCAGTTTCGAAGAGGCTGGCCACCACGGTGTGGTGGGGAGGCTTGAGGCCTGAAAGTACGTCATATCGCCCAAGAACCAGACGGCCCATACGCCGCTGCCAGGAGCCTGGCCAGACATTCTGCTTGTGGCCCCCTTTGCTGTGTGTTCCCGTCAGGCGTCCCAAGGTGTGGACGAACGCAGCAAGGTGAGCTGCACCCGGTTTCGTGGAGTCCCTGAAGCCAGGCTTATGATCCTGGCCCGAAGGAGAACCACGAGCAGTGCCAGCACCACGTAAGTACCCGGACGAGCTCCGCGAGCGGGCCGTCCGCGAGGTCCGCGCCACCGGCCGTCCGATCGCGCATGTCGCGAAGGACCAGGGCATCCACAAGGAGGCCCGGCGCGGCTGGGTCCGCCAGGCCGAGGCGGACGCCAGCGAACGCGACGACCGGCTGACCACCGCGGAGCACGAGGAGTTGAAACAACTTCGCAAGGAAGTAGCGGAGTTGAGGCGGGCGAACGAGATCCTCAAAGCGGCGAGTGCGCTTTTCGCCCAGGAGCTCGACGGTCCCCGGACGAGGTGACCAGGTGATCGACAGCCTGAAAGAAGACGGCTTCGGGGTCGGGCCCGTATGCCGGGTGCTCGGCTGGTCCGAGTCCGCCTACTACGCCCGCAAGAGACGGCCGAAGTCCGAGCGCCGGCTGCGTGACGAGCAGCTCATGACCCTGATCCAGCCAGGACATCACGGCCTGGCTCGACGGATGTCACTCCATTGGCAGGGCCTTCGGCGCCGCTCATCTGATCTCAGGGGTCTGCGAAGCGGGGCATTACGGCTGTCGTTCGCAAGCTTCGAAGGGCATAGTGCTGGCGGGACTTCACCGTTCCCGTAGGTATGCCGAGAATCAGCGCCGTTTCCTTCACTGTCCGGCCGCACATATAGGTGTGCATGAGTACCTCGCGGTGTTCCTGGGAAAGGGTCCGCAGCAGCCGGGTTGCCTCAACTTTGGCCAACACGGTGTCCGCGGGGTCAGGTAGAGGTTCCTCCCATTCGTCGGTTCCCACGCTCTCGTAGCGCGCAGTAGCGCGGCGCATTCGGTCTACTACGAGGTTTCGCGTCACAGTAAGAAGCCAGGCGCGCACCGATCCTTGAGTGCTATACAGCCGGTCTGCGTGGGGCCATGCGCGGATGAGTGCTTCCTGGACAATGTCCTCTGCAGCGTGCCGGTCGTCCAGTAGCTTCTCGGCGTAGGCGAGAAGCGCCTTGGCGTGGTCAGCGACCAGCGAGTGCAGAGCATGGTGCTCGTGGCACGTGGCCGACTGCGCGTTCGTAGCAGTGCTCGGGTTCATGTTCCAGTTCCTGAGGGCAAATACCGGCCGCGCCGGCTTGGACCTTCGGGAAACCCGGTCCGTCTGCGTGAGAAGCAAGGACTGCCGAGCGCTGCGGAGGCCAGGAAGGAACCGGCGCCCGCCGAGGATATGGAGGGACTGCTTCCGAAACACTGACGGATTGCTGAAGTGGCAGAGGGTGGAGTGTCGGGCTCCTCCGGTCGGGAGCCGAAACCGTTACGCTTTCAGCCCGCAACGATCCCTTCGGAGCCAGGTACAGCGGCTTCCTGCAGTTTAGTGCTGACTTTCTCGGAGTCCGGATGTCCCATTTCCTCCAGGATCTCCAGCGCTGCCTGCCAGGCAAGCGCCGCCTGTGTGACCTGGTGAGCCGCATGGCGGGTGTCCCCAATGTGCACCAGGGTGATCGCTTCCAGGTAGCAGTCACGGACCTTCCGGTACAGCTTCAGGGCCTGCCCGTAGCATTCGAGTGCCTGATCGTGGTCACTCAGGTGGTGGTGGGCGTAGCCGAGGCTTTCCCATGCTGCCGCCTCGCCGTTGAGGTCCCCGATCACCTGATGCGTTGCGAGGGCCCTGCCGCATTCGTCTAGAGCGTTGTGGTACTTGCCCATCAGGATGTACGTCCATCCGACCTCGTTGGCGACGCTTGCCTCGCCGCTGCGCTGTCGCATCCCGCGGTAGAGGGCTTTGGCGTATGCGTAGTGGCGCAGTGCGTCGTGGTGATGCCGACGGCGGTTCGACAGGTAGGCAAAGTGCCGGTGTACCCGGGCCTGGCCAGCAGCGTCGTCAACTTCAGTGAAGAGTTCCAGTGCTCGGCTCAGTTGTGCATGCGCCTCGTCCCAGCGTTCCAGCCGCCCGCTGACGAGGCCCAGCGCCCGCCGCGTGTGGGCCTGGCCCAGTACGTCGCCCAGGCGCTGTGCCGCCTTGCACGCCGTCTGTTGCACGGCGAGCTGCTGCTGCCAGCGGCCGCTGCGGTCCAACGAGAGTTCCAGTGTGGAGGCCAGCTGCCAGCTGTGTCGGCCGCCGAGTTCAGCGTCCTGTTCGAGCAGGCTGATCATGACGTGCTGGTTGGCGCCCACCCAGTCCGCGGCGTCCGCCTGGTCGAGGAACTGGTTTACCGCGCTGTCTGGCGCAGGTGCCAACAACTGGATGCGCTCCCGGTCGGGCGCGAGAAGGCTGTCTGCCGCGTGCGCGCTGTGCAGGTAGTGGTCGAGCATGCGATGCCGGGCTGTCTCCAGTTGCTGAACCGTGTCCTCTGCCCTGCTCCGCTCTGTGGCGTAAGTGCGCAGGAGTTCGTGTGAGGAGAAGCGGCCAGGCATGGTTTCAAAGATCAGTTGTGCCCGCACCAACTCCGCGAGCAACGAGCGAACACGGCTGGTCTGCTCTCCTGCCAGGCTCGCTGCCGCCGGCAAACAGCAATCCGGGCCTGGATGCAGCGCGAGCAGGCGAAACAAACGCGCGGCCTCGGGGCTCAGAAGGCGATAGGACCAGGAAAATGCGCTCCTTGCGTCAGCTGCTGGTGCCTCTCCGGAGAACGCGTCGAGCGTGTCCCTGCTCGCTCGCAGTTCAGTGGCTATGGAAGCCAGCGAGAACGCGGGATTGACGACCGCCCGGGCACTGACGATACCCAGCGCCAAGGGCAGACGTCCGCACGATGCGACGATCTCCGCCGCCGACCGGCGTTCGCGGGTGACGCGTTCGGAGCCGAGCCGGCGGGAAAGGAAGGCCAGTGCGTCCGAATCGCTGAGCAGATCCAGCGTCACAGCGCGTGCGCCTTCCGCAGCCACAAGGCCATGCAGCTGGTTGCGACTGGTGACCAGCACCAGGCAGCCAGGCGCACCGGGCAGCAGAGGTCGGACGTGCTCGGTGTCGCGTGCGTTGTCCAGGAGGATCAACACGCGTCGGTCGGCGAGCAGACTGCGGTACAAGGCAGCTTGTGCGTCCAGCCCTGCCGGGATGCTGTGCGCCGGGACGCCCAACGCGTCGAGGAACGACCGTATTGCGTCCGTTGGGCTCATGGCCGAAGCGGTGGGATGGAAGCCGCGGAGATTGACGTAGAGCTGCCCGTCTGGGAACCAGCCAGCGACACGGTGAGCCCAGTGCACGGCCAGAGTCGTCTTCCCTACACCAGCCATGCCACCGATCGTGCAGATCACCGTCGTTGGTGCCGGCTCGAAGTCGCCGGACGAGGGCAGCAGTCCTTGCAGAAGCGCGAGTTCATCGCGACGCCCGGTGAAAGCCGCCAAATCACCGGGAAGTTGGGCTAGGCGGACGGGGCACGGCTGTGAACTGCTGTCGTTGGCGGAGTCGGCCACACGCCCATCCGGGTCGGGCGAGGGCGCCGCCCGCCCGGCCGGCAGCCAGGCGCCCAGAGGATAGGTCTGGTCGAGCACCCGCTGTTGGGCTGCCTGGAGTTCGGGGCCGGGTTGCACTCCCAGGTCGTCCGCGAGGCGGGTACGCACGGATCGATAGACCTCCAACGCTTCGGCCTGATGTCCGTTGGCCGCGAGGAGGAGAATCAGTCTGGCCTGGAGCGACTCGTCGAGTGGGTATAGCGCCGCGGCCCGCCGAAGCTCGGTCAGCACGTTCACTCCAAGACCTGGTCCCGCATCGAGGACCAGTTCGGCGGCCTTCTTGACCGTGACCAAGCGCTCGCCGTCCAGGGCGGTGAAGACGGGATGCGCCCTCACCTCGGCTGGTATTCCTGAGGCTGCAGGTCCACGCCACAGGGCCAGGGCATCGACCAGCAGTCCTGCGGCCGTAGCCCGCGCGTCGCTCTCAACGGCCTGCTGTGCCTGCTCCTGCAAGTGCCGGAACTGCAGGAGGTCGAGACATTCCAAGCCCACATCGACGCGATAGCCACCAGAGCTGCGCACGAGCCATCGTGATCGTCCTCCGGCCGGGAGGCCGGGCTCGAGGATTCGGCGCAGCGCCCCGATATGGCGCTGTACGACATTGACAGCGCTGTGCGGCGGTTCCTGCCCCCACAGCGCATCGACGATGTCGTGGACGGCGACGGGGTGTCCAGCCTGGGTGAGGAGGTAGGCGAATAGAGCTCGCTGCTTGGGGGGGCCGAGCGCCAGTTCAGTGTCGTCGCGCCACGCTCTGACCGGTCCCAGTACGGCGAAACGTACAACCACAGAATCCCTCACACCGTAAACGATGACACACTCGTCAGTGTCTTCAGTGTGCAGCGGGTGCGGCAGAGGACGTGGACAGGCCGCCTCCCTTCGTCGTGTCCGGGCTACGCGCCGATTAGTACGATCGTTCGCTCTGTTATGAGAAATTTCCTCAAGATTCACCTCGCCGATGCTGCAGCTGCGGGACGCGGCTCCTGCACCGGAGAGCGAGGGTGCGGTGTTTGTCACGTCTGCGAGACGCCTTTGGGATTTCGTTGTCCGACAGTCGGGTGGTGACGCGCCCTTCGAGAGGGGCGGTAAGTCCGATATTTCCTGTTGTGTGATCGCTCGATCGTGGTACTGATCGTCGTACGGGCCGACTGTTTGTCATGCGCATGCCGAGCTGCGGGTATGGAGCGAAGACGTCGCCTTCAAAGCCCGTCTTCCCAAGATCGATCCGCTTTCTGCAGCAGCCTTTACTGATCTTTTCGTAAGTTCGGTGGGTGTGGTGGGCGGATGGTCAGGCCGGTGTGGGCGAGGAATGACCATGGCAGTCGGGGGTTGGCGTTGATGCGGTGGATGCCTTGCTCGGTGGCGTCGGCGACATCGGCGAGGTGGTCGCCGGCGAGGTTGGCGAGTTCACGCTTCTTGAGCGAGGACCACAGCAGTTCCACCGGGTTCAGCTCGGGAGCGTAGGCGGGTAATCGTTCCAGGGTGAGCCAGTCCTGGTCGGCGACCCAGGGCGGACAGGCCGTCCCAGACCAGGACCACCCGCTCGCCGCGGTAGAACACCCTCACCTGCTCCAAGACCTCGATGAGCCCGGCGCTGTCGTAGCTGCCGGGCTTGAGGTGGAAGCCCAGGCGGGCCCCGCGATCGGGGTCGGTGGAGTGGTAGCCCAAGGCTCCGGCCATTGGCGCGCGCTTCCAGTTCAGGCGGTGCCGCAGGAGCGGAGTCCGCCCTCGGGGCGAGTAGGTACGGCGGATCTGAGGGAGGGAGACGCCTGATTCGTCAAGGAAGACGATCCAGGCACGTGTGTTCACGGCCCCTTTTTGATGCGCGGCCACTCGTGCGCGATCCAGCGGGCGATCTCCGAATCGTCCCGCTCGGCCGCCCGCCGCTCGGGCCGTTGCAGGCTCCATCCGAGCCGGCTGGTCAGCAGCCGCCACACCGCCCTCGACAACACCACCCCCGTTGCCCGGGTGACGACCGCGCCGACTCGTTCAGGGTCCAAAGGTCGGCCTCGAAACCATGGGCCTGGGCACCTTGCTCCAACGCGGCCCGGACGGTCTCGACCTGGGCGTCGTTCAGTTGGGGCGGACGACCGGTAGCGCCGCACGGCGTCGCAGGGCCGAAGCACCACCTTCCTCCCACGCCCGCCGCCATCGGCGCACGCTCTCGGCACACACCCCCACGGTCCGCGCGATCTCCGCATTCGGGACACCGTCCTCGAACAACTCGACTGCCCGAACACGACGAGCCTCCGACAACTTAGACGTCGTCTCATTTGGTGAGTCTGCGGTAGCAGATGAGGGTGCAGGCGATGGCGGTGAAGGCCAGGAAGTGCTCGGCCTTGCGTTCGTAG
>NZ_JBFBJT010000090.1:0-31204 GCF_040686175.1 Streptomyces sp. NPDC086077
CGGCCATCGGCCGCGCCCACTCGGTCGTTGTTGGTCACCCGTGGCTATCATCAGCCGCCTTCGGACGGCCCAGGGACGGCCCAAGCAGAGCCCCTGATGCGGTGCTGGGAGATCTACAGACCTCACCGAATCACCTCCTCACATGCTGACTGGCCTGCTGATCCGTGATGCTCGGGCCGCTCGCAGGGCCCGAGCCATCCTGTCCGCGTCTCGTGCAAGCAGCGTTCAGCCTGGCCCTGTCCTCACCTGAAGCTCGCGGCTTCCTGCTGGCCCAGATACCACTAACTACTTCAGCGATTGGCTGACACCAGTCACATACCTAGCTCAGAATGTCCTTATGACGAGCATGCAGCGCAGGGCACTTTGGGGAAGCACGATTGCGGTTGGGGTTCTACTAATTGCTGCTGGCGCCTACCTAGGCCTAGAGAAAACCAATGCACTGAGCGGCATCATCAGCGCAATCGCTGGCGTACTTGGCGTAGCCATCGGGATCCATCAAATTCTTTCCAACCCCTCGGGTACAGCTAACGCAGCACAGTCACAGCAGAGTGGAGCAAATTCGGTAAATATCCAGGGCGGTCGCGATGTCACCCTAGGAGACAACAACCAGATCGGAAAGTAGCCGTGAGGCGGTGGCTGACACAGAAACAGCAGGCCGGAAGTCGCGGGTCTAACATGCAGGCAGGCCGCGATCTATTCGTGATGGGAATGAGTTATGCTGACGTAAAATCAGTCGCCAGAGATACTGCAATGGAAGTATTCCGCGAGAATGCCACCAAACTAACACGCGAAGCCCATTCCATTGCCTACTCCCGTGCCGAGGAGTTTACGGAGAACTTCCTCGACGAGATGATGACAACCTGCCCTGAAGCATTGCACCAGATACAGGAGCCTGGGGTACAAGCCACCATCCTTGAAGCTCAATCAGGTTACGCGAGTACAGGGGACGAGGATCTCGCCAATCTGCTTGTCGAACTTCTAATTGGACGTATGAAAAGAGATGCGAGAGACCTAACGCAACTCGCCTTGAGCTCAGCAGTCAGCGTTGCAAAGGACCTTCGATCTGCCCACTTTTCCCTACTCTCATGCAACCTCTTCCTCAAAGGCGTACGGTTGCCCGTCACTAGCTTTGAGGAACTAGCACAAGGGATGGATGAGGCCCTGTATCCGATCCAGGACGCTCTATACACCATCGGACCGCAAGACCTCGATTACCTCGTTGGGCGCGGTTGCCTAATTTCAGCCACAGGTGCAATCAGCATTGGGCGCTATCTACGGATGAATTACCCCGGGATTTGCACGAGAGGATTTAAAGCAGACGAGTGGCCCGAATCGCGTCTCCTCATGGACACACCACTGGCGGAACCACACCCAGAGAACTCCGGATACTATCGCGTTCCAATAGTGACGAACATGGACCTTGAAGTACTTCTCGAATCTTATGAACTGGAGCACCTACGGGGCGCGGCTAAAGAGGCATTGCAGCACAACGTCATGGGAGACATGGAAATTTCATCGCTGTTGACTTCCACCAGACCCCGACTGACGAACACATTTTCTCGGTGGTCATTTCTGGGTCTAGAGCACTATGTAAATACAGCAACAGGAACTGCCATCGGACATGCGCACCTCCGAAACGTAACCGGAGAAGAGCTCCCACCGCTGGGATCGTTTCTCTAGGAGCCGTACCCCTCCAACATGCTTGGAGGGAGCATGCCGCAGTGTCACCACGCTTCGCCACACGATACGCACTAAAGCAAAATAGGAAGTGTCGACGGAAGGCCCGTGTGGCGACGCCAGTATGCTCAATTCGAGCCAGGCCCGACTGCTGCCGCCCGCTGGAGCGACGGCCGGGCAGAGGTGCTGGTGTACGCCCCCATCCGGCGTCGTTGACGTCAGCTGTGGATGTCAGACCGCCCCTCAATGCCAGGGTCACCGCCCGGGCCGCACCTCGTCTCCCTCGTCGAGAGCATCACGAGCTACTAGCGTGAAGTTCGTGAGCAGTTGCTCGACTTCCTCTTTCAAAGCCATAAGGTCTGAGGGAAGGGCTTCTAGTTCAGGGTGATGCTGCTGAAATTCCCCAGCGTAATGCTGCATCAGCACGGCCCCGTTCCAGTCGCCAAGGGCGTACGCGAGCTCGCGGGCTACCACGGCGGCCCTCGCGGGGCCCTCAAGCTGAACGGTGATACTGACATCCCATAGCTCGGCCATCAGCTGACTGGTGTCGAGGGTACCGGGCAAGCGCGCGTCTTGCCTTAGGGCGCTACTTCTCGGGGCTAGCTCCCTGCGCACAGCATTGGCCACACGCAGCAGATCCTTGTAGGCATCCCTTCGCACCTGCCGACGCCAATGCGAATGTTGCGCCCGACTCTGGTTCCGGCCGCTGATGATGGCCGAGAAGATCGCCCCGGCAGCCCCGACCGCTGCACCCAGCACTCCTGCACACGCACCCGCCAGTGCTATTCCTCCAGTGTCCATGGCGGGCATTGTGCCGGTCATCTCGGCCGGCAAGGAGTCACCATGCGCATCGACAGCAGTCCCCGCGCACAGGCTGGGCGCCCCGGCAACGCAACCCGCGGCCAAGCGCTCAGAAGGCGCTTGAGCGGACCATAGGAAGTGCAGGCCTGACCTGGCCTTTTCCGGGCGTGGAGTGCGGACGTTCGGCTACTTCGACATGCATTCGACAGACGCTCGCTCGCAGCCATACACCACAAGCGGTGCGCCGGGCATCAATCAAGGGTGCCGCGCAGTCTTCGCTCCTGGTACCACTCCAGGAACCGGCGCCACAGCGATCGCCCGGGAGGGTCGACGTCCGGGGCGGCGTCCAACCAGCCTCTCGCTGACTGCATCACGTGATCAATCACCGCGATCAGCTCGCCAGACCGACGCCGAAGCGCCTCGTCCAACTGGTCCGTTAACGGTTCATCCCTGAGTGAAGCACCCCACCAGTCATCCAAGTACCTCACCAGGCCGCTTATCTGTTCGACAAGGCTGTCCGCGCTCATCCTCTCAAGAGACGACACAGAGAGGCGCAGCAGGGACTGCTGGAACCACAGCCTCTTCATCGCCTCGGCAACTGCAATACGGGCCTCAGCAGGGGTATCGCCGACGGTTTGCCCAGGGTGCTGCAAGTACACGGCCTGGACGCCGCGCGCGTGAGCGACTGCAGTCCGAACCTCTTCAACAGCTCCGAAGAACGCAGCGTATGCGTCGCGCCTCATCTGCCAACGAGCATCGAACCGTTGCCCGCGCACCTGCATCCGGACGGCTTCCAGCGCTGCCCGTGCTTGTGCCCTGGCCCCTACCCATGCGACCGCGCCGCCCAGCGCCGTCGCGCCGGCACCTACCAAAGCGCCCTGGATTTGAGGATCCACCGCTGCTCTCAGCCGTAGTAGTGGTTGGTATACCACGGGCCGCCGTCATGCCCGTCCGAAACTGCGTTGATTGCCCAGCGCCCTATGGCATGCCGCATCGGCCCCCGACCCGGCGGAAAGAAACACCCCATCTTGTCGTACCGCCACCCCTGGGGGAAACCCATATGGGCGGGGCCTGTGACCTGGACGTTCGCCGAACGTGCCGGTAGCTGACCTGTCACTGGCTGTCTCTACTCGAGCAGCCTCGCACGGCCCAGGCTCGGCAGATACCGCTATACCGCGCGACACAAGCTACGAGCGAGCCCTACAGTCACGCATGCTTCGTAGGCTCGCGTCACTCCGGCGCGGCGCTTGATCTGAGGTTTGCCAGTCTCGCGATCACACGGCTTAGATCACATTCAGAGGATCGGAACAACGGGAGGGAAAATGAGCGACACGAAGGATGAATGGGTTCCTTTCACCGCACGCCGCTCAGAAGCCAGCTTGCAGGAGTTCACCCGCCTTAGTGACGGCGTACCCCCATGGCTGCGTGAGTCGCTCTGGAATTGGCTTTCTGAGCGAATGCATAAAAATGCTCTCGGAAACAACGGTCGTTGGTACCGAACTCCGAGCGAAGAAAAGATCAGGCGGGCAGAGAGAGTCCTCAAGGTTTCGTCCGGATGGACTGGCGATGGAGATTCCCACCCTGACAGAGTCGGAGGGCTCTCGAAATTCAGGGCAGCCATCTACCAAAATCAGGATGCTTTCCTTGGTGCCGTCGATCTCGCCCTTTCGGAGCTTGATCCAGACGACAAGGCATGCACAAGTCTGGAAAAAATCCTAGAAGAGGGGACGTCGGCTTGGCGGGTCGGCCTAGTCTGCGGAAAGCCCGGCCTGGTAGAGCGTATCGACGCGACAGTGCAACTTGCTGCAGAGGCGACGGGAGCACTCGACCCACGAGCGGGAAGGCTGCTGGCTGACGCCTGGAAGCACGCGTTCTCCATGAATCGCGATCCCTCCGCAGCCTATCGCTGCGCCGTCCGAGCAGTCGAAGCTGCCGCAGCTCCGGTCATCTCCCCCAACGACACCATCCCCACTCTCGGTAAAATGATCTCGGCCTTCCGGAGCAAGCCGGAAAAGTGGAACTTCTCCTTCAAGGTGGATTCCGCAACCGACCCCAAGAGTGTCCTCCTGGGCATGATCCAGATCCTTTGGACCAACGAGTATTCACGACACGTGGACCCAGACATCAAGGCGCCGCTTCACGTTTCACAAGAAGAAGCGGAAAGTGCGGTCGTTCTGGCATTGACTCTGGTCAATTGGTTTATTTCAGGCGCTATTTCACCCGACCTGCGGCAAGGCACCTAAGGGTCGGTGGGGCGGCTTTGGGCTGGAGCTGCTTTGAGGCGAGTGATCTTGGCCCCGTAAGCTGATGGCGAGTCGGGCAGTCTGTGGACCTGCCCGGTAAAGCACGAATTGGGCCCAAGACCTTAGAGGCTCGCCCCAAAGTGGCTGCCTAAAGCCGTGGAGCCGACCGCCCCAGCCACAGAGGGTTTCTTCCCCCTTCATGCCCGCTGCCGCCAGCGCGCCGCCGGGCGGGGCCGCCGCTGGCGAAGACAGGGCGGCGGCCCCGCCCGGCAAGGCGGCGCGCGCCCGCGCCGTGCGCGGGCACTTGATGAAGTAGAGAAAGTTGTACCGCGCTGGGATCTGACAGGGATCTTTCGCTGGTGCAGGTTAGCTAGAGGATGGCCGCAGGGCCGTCAGCCATGCCTTGATTCTTCTGGCACGAGTCGGCTCGTAAATCCGTCACCCCGCAGGCGATCGTATGCCGCCGCCACTTCGCCAGGGATGTCCTGCTCGATCATGAACCCTTGGCGGGGGTAAACCATGAGCCGCTGCTGAGCACCGACCAGCATGTCGATCACAAGGCGTGCGTCCTGGACCGAGTCGACGTACTCGGGGAGTGTCATGGGTGTGGATGCGCTGACCCACTCCACGTCCGGCCACAGCTTGCGCGCCGTGGCGTACGCGCGCCGTTCCTCGTACGGCTTGCTGACTAGCAGGATGGATGAGACGGGAACGCGCCGCTCCTCAAGCAGAGTGCGCGAAAGGCGAATGTTCTCGCCCGTGTTCTGGGCCTTCGGCTCGACAAAGATGGCGTCCGCTGGCACGCCCAGCTCCACGGCGCGGTCCCGGTAGTGCTCAGCCTCGCCGCGCGGCATCCGCTCGCGCGTCGTACGGCTGGTCGCTCCCGTGAAGACGATGAGCGGCGCCATGCCTCGGTGGTACAGGTCTGCGGTGGTGTCAGCCACTCCCAGGTCGTGGCTGCCGAGTCCTATCGCGACGGAGCAGGGGCGCGGCTCGTGTCCCATCTGCTGGAAGTCCCAGAGCCGCTGAGCGTCCGCCCACGCCTGAGTGGAGATCACTTGCTCTCGCCCTCCGTGTTCGCCGAGTCCGGCACCTTGAAGTCGTACGCCCACGCGAAGCGCGTAGCCGCGTGGACCCCAATGGCGAACTCCACCACAGTCCCGTCGGCTGTGTACGTGGTGCGGTGAAGTTCCACTACCCATTCACCGGGAGAGAGCTGAAGGAGCTGGGTTTCGTCGGTCGTGGGCACTCTGGCAAACAGTTCCTCCTTCATGTGGTCGATCTCGTATCCGGCGTCGTACAGGACACGGAAGCCGCCGCCACGGCCGGCGGGACCCGGGGTCGGGTCGACGATGCGCGTCCCCTCCACATGCTCGGGACGGTAGTAGCTGGTCAGCGTGTGTGTCGGCTGGACACCTTCCTTGACCAGGCGCGCACGCGCGTACACCTCAGCGCCTTCCGGCAATCCGTGAGCCTCAGCCACAAGCGTCGGCGCTTTCACGCGGCGGACGCTCTGGGTCTGCTCGTTCCTGCGGTACGCCCGGCCGGACGCCACACGGTCCGCGATGAACGCGACCTCGTCTCCGTCCCGCCATTTGGCCTTGTCGTAGCGTGCGATACCGAGGCGCTTGAGCGGTGCCTGCTGCCGGACGACGGTGCCATGGCCTCGCGAGGAGGTCACCAGCCCCTCGGCTTCCAAAGCCTTGTATGCCGCGTGGACCGTGGACTTGGACCCTTCACCCGCTTCCACAAGGTCTCTGATCTGCGGCAATTGCTCGCCGGGCGCGTATTCGCCGTTCCGGATCTTCTCTGCGATCCGGTCCGCTAGCTCCCGCCATTTGGGCGCCATGCAGAACCTCCTCTCGACATTGACCAGTGAAGCACAGTCCCAGGACTGTTGACAGTCCCAGGACTGTGCGCCATTGTCTTCTTGAGCGATCCGCAGTCCTAGGACAGCGGATCGTAAGAGCCCACTTTGGGCTGCTGCAACAACTCCACAGCGTGATCCGTCACAGACACGACGGCCGTGACCATGCCGGCCGAGGTGAGCGGAGACCAGTCGGTCATCTCCCGTCAGGGACACGTGCCGACTCAAAAGAACGGATCTGCCCAAGGGCACGCACGCCGCGCGAAGAGACCGAGATGCGATTCCTCGGAGGAGCGGGACGAGGCTCAGATCCATGTCGCGCAGTACGGGCCGTCACCTCCCGCAAAAGGTGTCCGGCGCGGCTCAGGTCCGCGCATTCCGACCTTGGCCGCATCTGTGCGGCGGCCGGTTGCCTCCGCTGCTCGTCTCGTACGAGCAGCGCTGAGGGGAGCCGGATCTACCGACTTCAACGGCGTGAGCCCCCGGAGGTGCAACTCCGGGGGCTCTGTTCGGGCCGTTGCCTGCTTTGAGGGAGACCACGACCCATGAACCACATCGTGACTGTTCAGGACGCTGTTACCGCGTTCGCCGACTTCATGGAGCCGACGGATGCGGAGTTGGACGCGATCGAGATCGAGATGCCGGTCATCCTCGCGGACATCGAGTTGATCGACTGCTACATCACCACCCTGGACCGGGTGCCGTCCGAGCTGGACACGCGCCGGCTGCGTCGGGCCCGGCGCCGGGCGCTGGCCGCGCGAGTGGAGCTGACCCGTCAGTCCGCCCCCACCTGGGAGGTCGGGGCGTGAGCGGGCTGCTGACGCTGGCCGGCCTGTCGGTCCCGATGCGGGCGCTGCGCACGCTGGCTGCCGAGTACGGCGACTTGCCCGCACCGGCCGTGGGGGTGTCCACGGTCTACCCCGAGCGCCTGGAGCTCTCGCTGCATGAAGGGCTGGGCGCTTTCGATGCCTGGCGTGCGGCCCTGGACATCCGTCCGGATGAGGTGGAGTTCCGCGAGCAGGCCGGCAACACGTGGACGCTGACCGCGTCCGCCCCGTACGCGGGTGCTGAGGTCCGTCTGATCGCCTACGGGCCCGCTCTGGACACCGTGCGTGCGGGTGCCGGGGACGGGGGCGGGGATGCTTGATTCCCTCTCCCCGGATCAGATCCGTTCGGCGGAGAAGACGCTCTCTGCCGGGACGTGGGCGATTACCGCCGGCGCGGTGTTGTTCTCCGTCTTGACCGTGACGCCGCTGGTCGAGCGGGTCACGCCCGATGGATGGGACTGGACGGCACCGATCCTTCCGCTCGTGGTGGATACCGCGGTGGTCATCGTGGTCCGCCTCGATGCGACCGTGGCACGCCTGGGGGGAAGTTCGGGTGCGTGGCCGGCTGTGCTGCGCTGGATGACCGGACTGATGACGCTGTTCCTCAACGTCGGGGACAGCGCATTGAAGGGTGACGTGGTCGGGGTTGCGGTCCACTCGGTCGCACCGCTCCTGTTGATCACCACGGCCGAAGCAGGCCTCGCCTACCGCCGCGCGATCAACAAGGCAGTGGAGCGCATCGAGCGTTCACGGGCCGCCGTAGCCGAGCAGCGTGAACAGCAGCAGCGGGCCGACCGTGAACGCGAGCGGGCTGAGCGTGAACACCGTGAACAGCAGGCCCGCGACCATGCCGAGAAGCTGGAACGCGAGCGTGCCGAGCGGGAGGCTTCCGAGCGGGCTGCGGAGCGCGAGCACACCGCCCGCATGGAGCGTGAGCGCCTCGACCGCGAGGCCGAAACCCGCCGTGAGCAGCGCGAATACGAAGAGCGCGTGCGGCGCGAGCAGCAGCAGCGCGAGGACGCGTTGCGGCGTGAACAGCGTGAACAGGCGGAGCGTTCAGGGCGCGAGCAGCAGGCCCGCGAGGCAGCCACCCAGGCCGCACGCGAGGCAGTTGAGCGGCGGACCGTGAACACCGTGAACGGGCCCGTGAACACCGCCGTGAACAGTCAGCCGACTGTGTTCACGAAGATGCCTGAGGACGAAGCCCGCGCCTATCTCCGGTCGTTCCGGGAGGGCGAGAAGTCGGTGCGGCAGCTCGCTGACGAGACCGGCTGGTCCATCGGATGGGTCGCTACCCGTCTGCGCGAGAGCGCGCAGGAGGGCGAGCCGGCTGAGGCTCTCGCCTGATGGCCGCAATACCGGTCTACCCCTGGCGGCTGGCCCCCGACGGTCTGGCCACGGTCCGGCAACTGCGGGCCCGGGGCTTACGGCCCGGCGGGCAAGACGTCGCCGCACAGATCGAACGGCCCCGCTACCGGCGCGGCCCGCTGATCGCCTACCTGTACGAGATCGACAAGGCCAAGCCCGTCCGGACCATGACGCCCGGGAAATGGGCGGCCCTGGCAAAGGCGAACACCGCGCGCCGCACATGCCCTGAGTGCGAGCGGGATGCCGGCTACGTCATCCCGCCCTCGCTCGGCATGTGCGTGCCCTGCGCCTACCCCGACGACGAACAGCGCGCCGCATAAGCCCTGTTGACAGGCCCGGCCAACCACCTACCACAGCTTCGGCCGGGCCCTACTCCCTTGAAGGAGTGCTCACAGCATGACGGAACTCAGCACTGAGCCGGTAGCCGTTCCCACGGCTCCGGTCACCCCGCCTCCGCCTCCCGACAACACGCCCGCCGTGGCCAAGGAAGCGGGGGAGGTCGAGCACACGCCCGGCGGCTGGCCGATCGTCCCGCTCGCCCTGTCCGGGGCGAACAGCACGATCGGCGCGGTCGCCGCCGCATCGCTGGCTGGCGGCCCGATCGCCGCGGCGGTCGCCGCTACCGGCATGGTCGTGCTCGGCACGGTCGCAGCGAACCGTTCCCGCAAGCCCAACCCGCGGCGCGAGACTCGCCGGGCTGCGGCCCGCGCCGCCGGCCTTGCAGCCGCACGCTCCGCGGGCTCGCTCAGTCCCGGAGCAGGCACACGCGGTAGGGCCGGCAGCCGATCGGGGGCGGCCGGTGGCCGGTCGGGCAAGGTGCCCGGCCAGCACCGCCGCACTGCTGCCGGCAGCACGGCGACCAGCGGAAAGGCTGGCGGCAAGGTCAGCCACAGCCCTGCCAAGCATGCCGCGGGTGCGGGTAAGGGCGTGGCGGGCCGATTGGGGCAGGTCAAGGCTTTGCGGGCCGCGCAGAGGGCTGCGGCTGGCTCGCGTGGTGGGCAGCGGGCGCAGACCACGAGCGCCCGGCGTGCGGTGGCCGATGCTCGCCGCAACGCCAAGGCCGCCGCTGGCAACCACCGGTCAGGCAAGCGCCCTGGCCTGGGCGGTCGCCTGATGGGCGGCGCCGTACGCAAGGCACGGACAGCGCGGGATGCGGCGGTCGCCAAGCAGCGCAGCAAGCGGGACGCCAAGGCTCGCGGCGCGGTGGCGGCGCAGCGTGCGCAGGTCCGCAAGGCCCCGGCTCGTGAGGCAGCGCGGCAGGCGTTGCGCCGGTCCGCGGCCCGCTTCCACGGGCGCCGCCTGTTCGCCGCGCTGCTCGCGCTGCCGGTCGGCCTGCTCGGCTGCCTGTCCACGTGGATCGGCCGGAAGTTCAACGTCCCCGCCCTGATGCACCCCGGCAGGCGCCTGTACCGGCGGATGGTCCAGGCCGCGGGCGAGCAGCGAGCGGCGCGGGATGAGAGCGCGCGTCAGGAGCAGCGCGAGCAGGAGGCCGCCGCGGACGCGGCAGCCAGCCAGGACGGCACGGACGGTATCGCGGACGGCGTTGCCCGGCCCGCGGCCACGGTTCCCACCAGCACGAACACCCTTGTGAGTGAAGGAGAGTACGTGTCCGGATTCAGGTTCGAAGAGGCTGCTGCCGAGATGGAGCAGGCCGCCAACCAGTACGAGCCCGAGAACGCCATGGAGATCCTCGCCATGGTCGAGGGCCTGCCTGCTGCGCTCACCGCGGTGGCGAACGTGATGAAGATCCTCGCCGAGCGTTCCGACTCCGAGTTTCCGCTGGAGAAGGAGGTCGCGGACGGCTTCAACGACATCTTCGGCGCCCTGATGAGCGCGGTCGCGGTCGCGGAGGACATGGGGCCGCTGTTCCGCCAGGCCCACGAGCAGGACATCGCCCGGCACGAGGACCCCCGCAACGGCACCGAGGCTGAGAAGGGCTGGAACGTCTGACATGAGCAGCACCGCCACCGCCACCAAGAACGCCGCGAGTGGTCCGGTGCTGGACTGGGCTGCCGGTCACGGACCCGTGACCGGCGCCCTGTCCGCCACCACCGGAGCCTTCGCCCTCGCCACCACCGGCGCCGCCACCCACATGCCGCCCGGATGGGCCCTCGCGGTCGGCGCCGCCGGCGCCCTCGGACACACCATCGCCGGCCTGCGCGTGCGCAACGCCGGGCGCACCCTCGCCACCCGCGCCGCGTCGTGGCTGGTCGGCGCCGGATGGACCACCTGGGCCATGACCACCGGCCCCCTGACCTGGGCCGCCCTCGGCTCGCTGGCCACCATCAGCGTCGGGATCGGCGCCGCCGCCCGCTCCGCAGCCCTCTACGAAGAGGCCCGCGAGGACGAGGCCAACGCCGCTGAGCAGCGCGCCGTCGCTGCGGAGCTGTCCGCGGAACGGCGTGCGGTCGCCGCGGAATGGGTCGACCGCATTCAGCGGGTCTGCTCGATCACCGTGCGCGTGGTCGGGGTCGAGATGTGGGAGACCGGCGCCGGCTACTCCCTCGACGCCGAACTCCCGCCGGGCGGGGCAACGTGGAACAAGATTGCTGCCGAGTCGGCGCGGCTGTCCGCGGATGCGCGCCTGCCGCACGGCTGCACCGCCACCGCCGGACCCGGCATCCACCAGGGACGCGTCATCATCGACGTGACCACGGTCAACGTGCTGGAAGAGGAGCGCACCTACCCCGTCGACTACGGGCCGCTGTCGGTGCACACCGGCATCCCGTGGGGGTACCGGACGAACGCGGAAGAGATCCGGGCGTATCTGCGGGAGCAGTGCGCGCTGATCGTGGGTCCGACGGGTTCGGGCAAGACGAACATGGTGCACGCGATCCTCGCCGGATTCGCCCGCGCTGAGGACATCCTGACGTGGGTGATCGACCTGAACGCCGGATCTGCCGGCCTGCCCTGGGTCCTCCCCGCCCTCAACGGTGAGATCACGCGCGAGGACGGCAAGCCCGTGCGGCCCGGTATTGACTGGCTCGCCGGGACGTACGACGAAGCCATGACCATGCTGGATGCGGCCGTGCGCGTGGCCAAGCACCGCAAGATGGGCTACCAGGACCTGCTGGCCAAGGCCAACACGGATCTGCTGCCGGTCAGCGGGAAGATTCCTCAGATCATGCTCGTCATCGACGAGGGCGCGGAGATCCTGGCCAGCACCGACCGCCAGATCCGCAAGCTCGGAGACAAGATCCTGGAAGTGATCCGGATCGCCCGCGCCATGGGCGTGCGCACCGTCATCACCGCCCTCGGAGCCACCGGCAGCGTGCTGAGCAACCTGATGATCCGGCGCGAGGCCAAGGTGCGCGTCGCCCTCACCGGGGGCGAGACCGAGGGCATGGACCTCTCGAAGATGTTCCCCGGCAGCCGCGGACTCCGTGTGGACCAGGCCCCGCACAAGGGCGCCGGGTTCATGGGCACACCGGAGTCACCAGCCGCACTGTTCAAGGCGTGGCGGATCCTCCCGAACCAGATCCGGGAGATCACCGCCGCCACCTCCGACCGACACCCCACCCTCGATGCCGTGTCCGCAAAGGCTGCCGGCCCCGCCTACGCCCGACGCTGGGATGCCGACCGCACCGCATGGATGCGCGACCACGTCGTATCCGAGGACGCCAGGGACAACTCGCCCTCTGCTCCGGGGGCGCTGCGCCTGTCGGCCCTGAGCGAGCAGCGCGAGTCCCCGGAGGACGTACTGGCGCGCCGCTTCCGTGAGGAGATCGACGCACAGTTCGGCACCGCACCCGAACCCCACACCGCGAGCGAGACCGACGTGCCGGAGCAGCCGGCCGGACTGAACCTGTCGGCCCTGCGGGACGACCAGGACAGCCCCGCGCAACAGGCCGCGCTCGCCGCACTGATCGCCGCCGGACCGGAAGGCACCGGAGCCTCTGCGATCGCCCGCGCGCTCGCGGACGCGTTCGGGACGACCCGGCAGACGGTCGTGGGGTGGCTGAAAACGTGGATGCAGGACGGCACCGCCGTGCGCGTCGGCGAGGGCACCAAAGCCCGCTACGTCCACCGCTCCCACACCCCCGAGAGCTGACCGCTTGTCGCTTGTCGCCCCCGCGCGAACACATGTCGCCTACCGGGTCCGTGGGGCCCGGAGACGGCTTGTGACCTGGGAGGCGACAAGCGACAAGACAAGCGACAAGACAAGCAAGGCGACAAGCCGCACGACAAGAGAGACGACAAGCCACGCGACAAGCAACCCACCCATCGCACGGGCCCGCGCCACCTGTCGGCGCGGGCCCGCGGCACACCCCGAGGGAGACCGGAATGCGCCACCACACCCCGCCCGGCCAGATAGCCCCCCACATCCCCACCGACGACTGGCAGCGCGCCCAAGCCACCGGACAACCGATCGTGATCGTCGTCAACGACCCGCAGCCCGCCTTCCCCTGGCAGCGGCTCTTCATCCCGTTCGCGATCGCCGGGGCCGCCGCCCTCGGCACCTGGGGTGTCGTCGCCGCGCTCGCCTGGCTCCTGGACGTGGCCGCCCACACCGCCACTGTCATCGCGGGTGCCGCCGGACCCATCGGCATCGGTGGCATCACCCTGCGCCTCGCCCGCGGCAAGCACACCTAGCTACGCCAAGGGCGGCCCCCCGATTCCGCCAAGAACACAGGGCCGCCCTTGCCCAGCCAGAACCGACCAAGGAACTGGAGACCTCCAGCATGACCCAACCCACCGACATCGGGCGAGCCCTCGCCTCACCACCCGTGATCGTGGCGTTGTGCGCCGGCTACGGCGGCTTGGAAGCCGCGATCCGTGCCCGCATCGGCGGCCGGGTCGCGGCCTACGCCGAGAACAACGCCTACGCCGCGAACGTCTTCGCCGCACGACACCCCGGAATCCCCAACCTCGGGGACATCACCACCGCGGACTGGCACCAAGTCCGCGACCTGTGCCGGCCCACGGTCGTCAGTGCCGGTTTCCCCTGCCGCAACACCTCCAACGCTGGACGAAGGGACGGGATCAATGGCCAGTGGTCGCGGGTCTGGAAAAACGTCGCTCAGGCTGTGGGCGTCCTTCGACCGCGCCTCGTCTTCCTGGAAAACGTGGCGGCGCTCCGCTCGCGGGGGCTGGACGTCGTCGCCGCGGACCTGGCCGCGATCGGGTATGACGTCCGGTGGACATGCGTACGAGCTGGTGACCCCGAAACCGGGGCCCCGCACGAACGCGACCGCTGGTTCGCAGTCGCCCATCCCGCTGATGCCGACCCCCACCAGCTCGGACGGCACTGGCGGCCCCGGCACCAGCCCGAAACGCAAGGGCGGAATGAACCTACGCACCGCAGTGACACGGCTGCCGGCACCAACGGAGTCCTGAGCCTGGTCCCCACACCCGCCGCACGCGACTGGAAGTCCGGCGCCTCGAACCTGATGGATCGCAACGCACGCCCGCTCAACGAGTTCGTCGTCAACCGCCTGCCCTACAGCGGTTCGTGGGTCTCCACCGACGGCATCGACTACGGGCCCGCCATCCGACGTTGGGAACAGATCACCGGGCGTCCGGCGCCCTGCCCGACCGAGCCCGGCACCCGCGGCAACCGCCGCCTGGCGCCGGTCTTCACGGAATGGCTCATGGGCCTGCCCGACGGGTGGGTGACCGCGGTGCCTGGCATCCCTCGAAAGGAACAACTCCGCATCCTCGGCAACGGCGTCGTCTCCCGCCAGGCCTGCCACGCCTACGGCCTGATGCTCGGTGCCACCACGGCCAGGCCGGCGTGGGGGGTGGCCGCGTGAGCGAGCACCTGTTGCGCGCCGCCCTGGACGCAACCGAGCGAGGCTGGCACGTCTTCCCCCTGCGGCCCGGCACCAAGCGGCCCGCGCTGCACGGCGAGCAGGCATGTACCCGCGTCGGAGCCTGCGAGGCAGGCCACCGCAAGTGGGAGGAGCGCGCCACGACCGACCCGGACCGCATCCGCGCTACCTGGTCCCGCGGGCCGTTCAACGTCGGTATCGCCACCGGCCCGTCCGGGCTTGTGGTGGTCGATCTGGACATGCCCAAGGACAACAGCAATGGGGACGCGCCTTGCGGCGCGGCAACCTTCGAGGCGCTCTGCGAGCGCACCGGACAGCCGGTGCCCACCACCTACCGGACGCGGACCGCGAGCGGCGGTGAGCACCTGTTCTTCACCGCACCGGCGGGTGCCCGGCTGGCCAACACGGCGGGCAGCCTCGCACCGCTGGTCGATACCCGTGCCTGGGGTGGCTACGTCGTCGCCGCAGGGAGCACCACACCAACCGGCCCCTACACCGTCACCCACGACACGTCCCCTACGTCGCTGCCCGAATGGCTGCTCCGTCTGCTGGAGTCGCCGGCACCCGAACCTGTCGGGCCGTTCGTGTGGCCGACGCTCAGCGGTAGCCGTGCCGCGACCGCTGCTCTGGAACGGGAATGCCGGGTGGTAATGGCCGCGCCGCAGGGGGCGGGCAACATCACGCTGAACCGGTGCGCCTTCAAGGTGGGGCGCTTCGTCGCGTGGGGCGACATCGCCCGGCACGTGGTGGAGCAGGCCTTCCAAGCGGCGGGGGAAGCGCGCGGACTCACCGCTGCCGAGTGCCGCGCCACGATCCGCAGCGCCCTGGACAGCTCCCTCCGCAAAGCGCGTCCCCGGGGTGCGGCATGAGCACCCCACCCCGTCCCCCCTTGGAAGGCCAACAGGCGGCCCCCAGGGGTTCGCAGGACGCCGGTCAGGCCGCGCCCATCCGGGCCGTGGGCGTGCCGAGGGTCGTCGCCCGTCAGGGCGTCCCTTCTGCTGTTCGCTCTGAGAAGTTCCGCAGCGACCAGGCCCGCCACAGCACGCTCGACCCCACACCGGACCAGCCCGGTATCCGCATCTACGCCCCACCGCTCTACCGGGATCACTGGGACGGCGCCCGCTGGTCGAAGCGGCCCGGCGACACCCCGAACGCCGCCTACGCCTGCCCGTGCGGGCAGACCGGCACCGCCACCGGAGCGCCGAAAGTGGCCGCGCTCGCGGCCGAGTACGCCGCCCACAAGTCCGCCTGCACGGGAGCTCCCGTGCCCCTGCCCGAAAGGAGGGCCGCCGCATGACCGAGATCATCGACGGGGCCGCGCTGCTGGATGAGGTCGAAGCCTTCCACCGCCGCTTCAACGTCTTCCCCACCGAACACGCCTACGTCGCTGTAGCGCTGTGGGACGCGCACGCCCACCTGATGGACGCGCTCGACGGCACCGCCCGCATCGCGTTCCTCAGTCCCGAACCGGGATCGGGCAAGTCCCGTGCACTGGAAATCATCGAAACCCTCACCCCGCGCGCGGCGACCACCGTCAACGCTTCAGCGAACGCCCTGTTCCGGCTCGTCTCCGCAGACGAGGGCACCCCGACTCTCCTCTTCGACGAGATCGACACCGTATTCGGGCCCAAGGCCGGCGGGAACGAAGAGGTCCGCGGGTTCCTTAACTCCGGCTACCGGCGCGGCGCGAAGTCCCTGCGCTGCATCGGAGAGGGCTCAGATCAGAAAGCGGCGTTCCTTCCGTCGTTCTGCGCGGTCGCTATGGCCGGACTCGGCTCGCTGCCCGACACGATCCTGACCAGGTCCGTCATCATCCGCATGCGCAAGAAGGCACCCAACGAGAAGTGCGAGCCCTACCGGCGGCGCATCCACGAAAAGCAGGGCCACGCCCTACGGGACCGGCTCGCCGACTGGACGGCACCCCTGCACGACCAGATCGCCGAAGCGTGGCCGGAGATGCCCGAGGGCGTCACCGACCGGCCGGCCGACGTGTGGGAACCCCTGCTCGCCGTTGCGGACGCGGCCGGCGGACACTGGCCCGAGCGCGCCCGCGCAGCCTGCATCGCGCTCATCAAGGCCGCTTCCGAGGGCGACCAGGCTTCCCTCGGGGTACGCCTGCTGACCGACCTGCGCGACAAGGTGTTCTGCGGCGTGGACCGGATGCCCACCGCCGCCATCCTGGAAGTCCTCCTCAACCTCGATGACGCGCCATGGGCCGACATGAGCGAGGACGGCCAAGGCATCAAGCCCCTCACCGCGCGCGCCCTGTCCAAGCTCCTCAGCCAGTACGTACGCCCCGACAACAGCCCCATCAAGCCCCGCGGCATCCGCGTCGGTGCAACGACCCCCAAGGGCTACTACGCCGAAGACCTCAGCGACGCCTGGGCCCGCTACTGCCCCCCGGACCCCCAGAAGTCCGCAACATCCGCCACAGCCGCAACATCGCAGGTCAACGAGGGTGAAGTTGTGGCGGAAGACCCTTCCGGCAGCCGCCACATGTTCGCGGAAACCGACACACGGCAACTCCGCATCGCCGGCTGACCAACCACACCCTGCGCTGCCGCGCGGCGGCAGCTATCCGCAACAGAAACGCTATCCGCCACAGATTCAAGCCGCTGACCTGCAATGTTGCGGCGTGGCGGATGTTGCGGATCCCCCAGAAGGCAGAAACCGAGGAGAAGCAACGATGGCTCGCCCCCAGATGCTCAAACTCCCCGAAGTCCTCGCCGAGATCGACATGAGCCGTGCCGCCTTCTACCGCATGCGCGCGAAGGGCAAGGCGCCCAAGCTCATCAAACTCCCCAACGGTCAGCTCCGCTGCCGCCGCACGGACCTCGACGCCTGGTGGTCGTCCATGGAAGACGCTGCCGCCTGATCACCTACCGCACAGACGAGACGAGGGGCCCGCTTCCGGCGGGCCCCTCTGGAGTTCATATGGCACTGACCTACGACGTTCGCCTCTACTCCATTGAGGTTCGCAAGGATCGCCCGAAGCCGTACCGCCTGCGCTGGCTGGTCGGGGAGCGCAAGCATTCCAAGAGCTACACGCTCAAGGTCCAGGCCGAAGGGCGCCGCTCGGAACTGATGTCCGCGGTGCGACGCGGCGACCAGTTCGACGAGGACACGGGCCTGCCCGTTTCCGAGCTGCGGGCCAAGCAAGGCTCCGTGACGTGGTACGAGCACAGCCGTGTGTACGTCGAACGCAAATGGTCGCTGGCCCCTGCGAAGTCTCGGAAGAACTACGCCGATGCGCTGGCAACCATTACTCCCGCCCTAGTGAAGTCCAAGGCAGGGATGCCCGATGCCGCACTCATGAGGCGCGCGCTGTACGGCTGGGCGTACAACCGAAACCGCTGGAACGAGACCCCGCCGGACGATGTCGCCCGAGCCCTCGCCTGGATCTCCAAGCACTCCATGCCCGTCTCTGCGCTGGAGGACCCGGCGAACATTCGCGTTGCCCTGGAAGCGCTGTCCCTGCGGCTGGATGGGAAAGAGGCCTCGCCACGCACCGCGAAACGCAAGCGCGCGTGTCTCAGTGACGTTCTCGGCCTCGCCGTGGAAAAGCAGTACTTCACCATGCCGGTCAACCCAATCACCGCTGTGAAGTGGGCAGCCCCGAAGTCCGTGGAAGAGGTCGACCCCGAGAGCGTCGCCAACCCCCGCCAAGTGCGAGCGCTACTGGCTGGGGTCCGTGAACAGGGACTCCGGGGGCAGCATCTGGAGGCGTTCTTCGGATGCCTGTACTACGCCGCCATGCGACCTGCCGAAGCGAGCAACCTGCGTGTGAGCCAGTGCCACCTCCCGGACTCAGGTTGGGGCATGCTCACCCTGCGACAAGGCGTCGTCCGGGCGGGACGGAGCTGGACGAACGACGGAACGGCGCATGAGACACGCCACCTCAAGGCCCGCGCGAAGAAAGACTCCCGGCCGGTGCCCATCCCGCCGCACTTCGTCCGCATGCTGCGGCAGCACCTCGGAACCCACGGCACGGCACCTGACGGCCGACTCTTCCGGACGAACCGAAACGGCCTTCTACAGGAGACCGGCTACGGGGAGGTCTGGGCAAAGGCCCGCCGGGACGTGCTGAGCGAGGCAGAGACAGCCTCACTGCTAGCCCGGCGCCCCTACGACCTGCGGCACGCCGGAGTGTCGTTCTGGCTGAGTTCCGGGGTGGATGCGATGGAGTGCGCCCGCCGCGCCGGCCACAGCATCGCGGTGTTGCACAAGGTGTACGCCAAGGTCCTCGACCAAACCCGCGAGCGGGCCAACAGCCGGATCGACGCAGCTCTCCGCGAGTGGAACGAACCAGAGTGATCACGCTCTGCCCCGGGGGACACCTGGGGGACGCACACTGATCGATAGCGGGAAACACGCGGTATGAGGTGAGACACGTCCGCGTCCCGTCCACGAGGAATCGAACGGGGATCTCTAACGAGAAACCCCCTCCGACCTGCCATCAAGGCTGGTCGGAGGGGGTTTTCCCCAGAGTGGCGGCGCCAGGATTCGAACCTGGGAAGGTAGAACCGGCAGATTTACAGTCTGCTCCCTTTGGCCGCTCGGGCACACCGCCGGGGGTCGCTGCCGATCAAACCGCCTTTCGGCGGTGCTCGCTGGCAACGACGTAAACAATACCCGATAGGCAGGGGTGCTTCGCCACCCGATTGATCGCCGCTCGGGGGACGGGGGGTGGCTAGTCTTGTCCGGATGCGGCCCCGGGTCCGAGCCGGGCCGGGTCGTCGCCCGCGTACGCCGCTACGCACCGATTCGCCCCCTGATACAAGGAGCCACACCACATGGCCGACTCCAGTTTCGACATCGTCTCGAAGGTCGAGCGGCAGGAGGTCGACAACGCCCTCAACCAGGCCGCCAAGGAGATCTCGCAGCGCTACGACTTCAAGGGCGTGGGCGCCTCGATCTCGTGGTCCGGCGACAAGATCCTCATGGAGGCGAACTCAGAGGACCGGGTGAACGCCGTCCTCGACGTCTTCCAGTCCAAGCTGGTCAAGCGCGGCATCTCGCTGAAGGCCCTGGACGCGGGTGAGCCCCAGCTCTCGGGCAAGGAATACAAGATCTTCGCGTCCATCGAGGAGGGTATCTCCCAGGACAACGCGAAGAAGGTTGCGAAGATCATCCGTGACGAGGGACCGAAGGGCATCAAGGCCCAGGTCCAGGGCGACGAACTGCGCGTCACGTCCAAGAGCCGGGACGACCTGCAGGCCGTGATCGCCCTTCTCAAGGGCAAGGACTTCGACTTCGCGCTGCAGTTCGTGAACTACCGGTAATCACCGCGCCGCGTGCGACCGAGGAGCCGAGGAGGGCGAGGCGCCGATGATCCGGTGGCCCGCCCTTCTCGGCCCGCACAGACCGGCTCCTCGCGCCACGCGCGCCGGCTGTCGGCTGTCGGCTGTCGGCTGTCGGCTGTCGGCTGTCGGCTGTCGGCACGTAGCTTTCTCGCCCTCGTCCGCATGTGCCCGGCGCCCGGTGCGTGTGCGCGTTGACGCCCTCGCTCAGTCGCGCGAGTGGCCGAACATGATGCGGTACGCGATCAGCAGGACCAGCGAGCCACCTATCGCCGCCGCCCAGGTGGTGCCGTCGTAGAAGTCCTTGGTGATCGGGTGGTCCAGCCAGCGGGCCGATATCCAGCCGCCGATGAACGCCCCGGCGATGCCGATCACAGTCGTGCCGATGAATCCGCCCGGGTCGCGGCCCGGCAGCAGAATCTTGGCGATGGCTCCGGCCAACAGCCCCAGGATGATCCAAGCGATGATGCTCATGCCCTGAACCTGCCCTTCCGTACTGGGTCTTCACCGTCCGGGAGCTGTGATCTTGGCGATGTCCGCCTCGCACGGATGCAGCCGTGGTCGTGTCTGTCGCGTCCCGCGTTGCCGCGCGTTGCGTCCTGCTCTTGCGCTTGCCCTTGCTCTTGCCCTTGCCCTTTGCCCTTGCCCTTGCCCTTGCCCTTGCCCTTGCGAAGGACGGCAGGGCAGTACCTGGCGGTTACAACTGCCGGTGGGGGGGCAGATGCCACACCGCGCCGAAGGGCCGATGCGGCTACGACGCCGGCGTCGCGGCCGTGCGTATGCGGAAGTCGGACCAGGGTGCCAGGTCCAACCCGTCGTTCGTCTCCTCGTACCACCCCGTGCCCTCGACCCAGGCGTGCAGCCAGGCCGTGAGGCTGGGGGCGTCCACGTACCAGGCGTGGTCGGCGTCGTCCGCGTTCGGTTCGAAGAGCAGGACGGGGGCCCGCGGGTCGAGGCAGTCCACGCAGGCGTACATCGCACAGCCCCAGTGCGATATCGGCAGCACGCCTTCGGGCCACGGCCACTCGGGGTCCTTGCGGCCGCTCTCGCGGTTGGCGAGGTACTGCACGACGGCGGCGGGCTCACCGGCGGGTGGGCTGTCGAGCAGGGGCAGCAGGCCGTACTCCGGGCCGAATCCGCCGTCCCCTATCCGTGCGTAGAGCCGCGCGAGCAGGGGCGGCAGACGGAAGCCGAGCGCGGACTCGGCGCGGGCCACCGTGGCGGCGTCCACGGGCTCGGGAAGTGAAGGCCAGCCCCACGGTCGGGTGTTACGGGCCTTGCCCTCCACCCGTGCCAGCAACTGCTCGGTCTCGGTCATGGATTCATGATGCGGGGCGGCACTGACAATCGGGCCGGCCTGTGGACAACCCCGCGGCTGTGGACGACGTGCGGGAGGCCTGTGTCACCAACCCGAGACGAAGGGCTGGTCCGTGGAGACGATGTCGCGGCCGAAGGGCAGCAGCGAGACGGGGATGAGCTTGAAGTTGGCGATGCCGAGCGGGATGCCGATGATCGTGACGCACAGCGCGATGCCGGTGACGATGTGGGCGAGGGCCAGCCACCAGCCCGCGAGGACCAGCCACAGGACGTTGCCGACGCACGAAGGGGCTCCGGCGTCGCGGCGCTCGACCGTCGTGTACCCGAAGGGCCACAGGGCGTAGACGCCGATGCGGAACGCGGCGATGCCGAACGGGATGCCGATGATCGTGATGCACAGCAGCACGCCCGCCAGCAGATAGCCGAGGAACAGCCAGAAGCCGCTCAGGACGAGCCATATGACGTTGAGGATTGTCTTCACGGGCGTCGACCTGCCATCTGTTCGAGGCGAGCGATGCGCTCGGCCATGGGCGGGTGCGTGGAGAACATCTTGGACAGTCCCTGTCCCGGGCGGAACGGGTTGGCGATCATCATGTGGCTCGCGGTCTCGATCCGGGGCTCGGGAGGCAGCGGAAGCTGCTTGGTACCGGCCTCCAGCTTGCGCAGCGCGCTGGCGAGGGCGAGCGGGTCGCCGGTGAGCTGGGCGCCGGAGGCGTCGGCCTCGTACTCGCGGGAGCGGCTGATGGCCAGCTGGATGAGGGTGGCCGCCAGCGGGCCCAGGATCAAGATCAGCAGCATGCCGAGGATGCCGGGGCCGTCGTCGTCGTCGGAGCGGCCGATCGGGATCAGCCAGGCGAAGTTGACCAGGAACATGATCACGGAGGCGAGGGCGCCCGCGACCGAGGAGATGAGGATGTCGCGGTTGTAGACGTGGCTCAGCTCGTGGCCGATGACGCCGCGCAGCTCACGCTCGTCCAGGGTGCGCAGGATGCCCTCCGTGCAGCACACGGCCGCGTTGCGCGGGTTGCGGCCGGTCGCGAAGGCGTTCGGCGCCTCCGTCGGGGAGATGTACAGGCGGGGCATGGGCTGGCGGGCCTGCGTCGAGAGGTCGCGGACCATGCGGTACAGGGCGGGGGCCTCGAACTCGCTCACCGGGCGGGCCCGCATCGCGCGCAGGGCCAGCTTGTCGCTGTTCCAGTAGGCGTACGCGTTCGTGCCCAGGGCGATCAGGACGGCGACGACGAGGCCGACGCGCCCGAAAAAGCTGCCGATGAGGATGATGAGTGCGGACAGTCCCCCGAGGAGGACTGCGGTCCTGAGCCCGTTGTGCCGGCGGTGCACGGTACGCCCTCCAAGTGGTGCAGCAGGGGAACCCTTTGCTAGTTGATCTCCGGTCCCGCTGGTGCCGTGGTGGCAGTTCCAGTGGACCCTCCCGATTTGGACAACGCGAGGCGAGGGCCACCAGTTCCCTTGTGTGTGCGGCGGCACGCGTCGGCCGTCCGGGTGAGGGCGCCCGGCCGTGCGGGTGGCCTGCGGAAAGGCCCCGTGGACCTGGTGGACCTAGAAGAGCCCCGTGTCGGCGAAGCGCAGGACCAGCTGCGGGGCGCCGGACAGGCCGATACCGAGGACGGCGGTCAGCGCCATCGCGGCCGTGAGGGGGGCCGGGACGAGGTGCTTGGCGGGCTCTCCCTCGGGGGCGCGGAACAGCAGGGCCGTCCATTGGAGGTAGTAGTACAGGGCGATCACCACGTTGACGGCCATCACCACGGCGAGCCAGCCGAGGCCCGCGTCGACGGCCGCGGAGAAGACGGTGACCTTGGCGAACAGGCCGATGATGCCCGGCGGCAGTCCGGCCAGGCAGAGCAGGAAGAAGGCCAGCAGCAGCGCGGTCACGGGGTTCGAGGCGTACAGACCCCGGTAGTCGCTGACGCGGTTGAGGGTCCTCGTACGGCCCACCAGTGCGGCGACCGCGAAGGCGCCCAGGTTCACGGCGGCGTACATGAGCGCGTAGGCGACCGTGGAGCCGATGGAGCGCTCGGCGTCGCCGGAGTACGCGGCGGCGGCGATCGGCACCAGGAGAAAGCCGGCCTGGCCGACGGACGACCAGGCGAGCAGGCGGACCGCGCTGTACGCGCGCGTGCTCTGCTGCCGGAGGGCGCCGACGTTGCCGACGGTCATGGTGAGGGCGGCCAGGGCGGCGAGTGCCGGGCCCCAGACGTCTGCGTACGACGGGAAGGCGATGACGGTGACGAGGATCAGCCCGGAGAAACCGACCGCCTTGCCGACCACCGACAGGTAGGCCGCGACCGGCAGTGGGGCGCCCACATAGGTGTCGGGCACCCAGAAGTGGAAGGGCACCGCGGCCGTCTTGAAGGCGAAGCCGACGAGAGTGAGGGCGACGCCGGTCTGCGCGAGGGTGTGCAGCTGGCCGTCGACGCCCTGGACGCGTTCGGCGATCTGGGTCAGATAGAGGGTGCCCGTCGCGGCGTACACGAAGCTGATGCCCATGAGGCTGACGGCGGTCGCGGTGACCGACGACAGGAAGAACTTCAGGGCCGCCTCGGAGGACTTCCTGTCACCGTGCCGGATACCGACCAGGGCGAACGCCGGAAGGGAGGCGACCTCCAGGGCGACGATCAGCGTCGCGAGGTCGCGGGAGGCCGGCAGGAGGGCCGCGCCGGCCGCCGAGGAGAGCAGCAGGAACCAGAACTCCCCCTCGGGGAGTCCCCTGCGCGCGTCCTTGAGGGCGGTGACGGACAGCAGGGCCGCCAGGAGGGCGCCGCCCAGGACCAGGAACTGGATGACGAGGGTGAACCGGTCCGCCGTGTAGCTGCACACGTGGGCGTCGCCGGTGAGGCAGAAGGTGGAGCGGTCGCCGTCCAGGATCGGCAGCAGCATCAGCGTGGACACGGCGAGACCGGCCACGGACACCCACCCGAGGAGCGCCTTCCTGGCATCGCCGACGAACAGGTCGGCGACCAGGACGGCGAGGGCCACCACGGCCGCGATGGTGGGCGGCGCGATGGCGAGCCAGTCGACGGACTGGACCAGGGACACGGCCGGCGACTGGGCCAGGGAGCTCATCGGGTGCCTCCTGCGAGGAGCTGCTGCACGGCCGGGTCGGTCAGACCGAGGAGGGCCTTCGGCCAGAGTCCGGCGACGACGGTGAGGGCGACCAGCGGAGTCCACGCCGCGTACTCGTACCTGCGTACGTCGGCGAGCTGGGGCGCCTCCTGCGGCACGACGCCCATGCAGACCCGGCGGACCACGACGAGCAGGTACGCGGCGGTGAGCAGGGTGCCGAACGCGCCGATCGCCATGAAGGTGAGGAACGCCGGGCGGCTGAGGCCGGCGGCGGGCTGGAACGCGCCGAACAACGCCAGCATCTCGCCCCAGAACCCGGCGAGGCCGGGCAGGCCGAGGGAGGCGACGGCGGCGAAGGCGAGCAGGCCGCCGAAGCGCGGCGCCTTGCCGTACAGCGCGGCACCGGTCTGGTCGGCGAGGGCGTCGAGGTCGGTGGTGCCCGTACGGTCCTTCAACGCGCCGACCAGGAAGAACAGCAGGCCGGTGATGAGGCCGTGGGCGATGTTGGCGAACAGGGCGCCGTTCACGCCGGTCGGCGTCATGGTGGCGATGCCGAGCAGGACGAAGCCCATGTGGCCGACGGAGGAGTAGGCGATGAGGCGCTTGAGGTCGCCCTTCGCACCCTGCTTGGCGAGGGCGAGGCAGGCCAGGGATCCGTAGATGATCCCGACGACGGCGAAGGCGGCGAGGTACGGGGCGAAGGTGCGGAATCCGTCGGGCGCGACCGGCAGCAGGATTCGCACGAATCCGTACGTGCCCATCTTCAGCATGACGCCGGCCAGCAGGACCGAGCCGACGGTCGGAGCGGCGGTGTGGGCGTCGGGCAGCCAGCTGTGCAGCGGCCACATCGGCGTCTTGACCGCGAGTCCGATCCCGACCGCCAGAACGGCGATGACCTGCACGGATGTGGTCAGCGACCGGCCGTTGTCAGTGGCGAGTGCCACCATGTCGAATGTGCCCGCCGTGATTCCGATCAGGAGCAGGCCGAGCAGCATGACCACGGAGCCGAGCAGCGTGTAGAGGATGAACTTCCAGGCGGCCTGCGTCCGCCCCTCGCCGCCCCATCGGGCGATGAGGAAGTACATCGGGATCAGGACCATCTCGAAGGCGAGGAAGAACAGCAGCAGGTCGAGGACGGCGAAGGTCGCGAGGGTGCCGGACTCCAGGACGAGCAGCAGCGCGACGAAGGCCTTCGGGGCCGGGCCCGCGGGCATCTTGAAGTACGAGTAGAGCGCGCAGAGGAAGGTCAACAGCGCGGTCAGGACGACAAGGGGGAGGGAAATGCCGTCGACACCGAGGTGGATCCGCACGTCGAGCGCGGGGATCCAGCTGATGTCCGTGCCGGCCTGCATCTTCGAGGGCTGGTCGTGGTCGAAGCCGAGCGCCAGCACGATCGCCGCCACGAGGACCACGCCGGTCACGGTGACGCCGTGCCGCAGCACCGCCTGCTCGGGCGACTTCCCCTTCAGACCGGGCGGTGCGGGCAGCAGAGCGGCGACGGCGCCGAGGAGCGGGCCGACGACGACGAACGCCAGAAGGAACTGCATCACGGACTCGTTGATACCGATCACGCCTGCTCACGCTCCCGTGGCGACAAGGACGGCGGCGACCACCAGGACGACGGTGCCGGCGAGCAGCGCGCTCACATAGGTCTGCACATTGCCGGTCTGGGCGCGCCGGACGGCGGCCCCCAGCCAGCGGGGCAGGGCGCCCGCCCCGCGTACGTAGGTGTCGACGACCTCGCGGTCGAGGAACCTCACCAGACTGGCGCCGCCCTGGACAGGGCGGACGAACAGCGCCGAGTACACGGCGTCCAGGTGGAAGCCGACGGCGGCGTGCCGGTGTAGCGGACCGAGCAGCAGGCGACCGGGATCCGCCGGGTCGGTTGCGAGGGCCACGTCGCCGTAGGCGGGTTCATGGGTGGCGATGGCCTCGGCCTCGACCTGCCCCGCGTCGCCTTCCGGGTGGGCCGCGACCGCGCCCAGCGGGACACGGGCGGCGCGCGCGCTGGTGTGGCGCCAGGCGGCGTAGGTCAGGAGGCCGCCGATCAGCGCCAGGCCCGTGCCCAGCACGGACGTGGTGAGGGTCGGGGTCAGCTCGCCGCCGTCGAACCAGCCGGGCAGCGACTGGTACGCCAGTCCGCCCAGGGCCAGGGACGGGGCGGCCAGCACCCAGAGCACCACGGTCATCGTCAGCGGCTGCCTGCCGTGGTCCGGCACCTCGGCGCCGTGACCGCGGAAGGCCAGCAGCCACAGGCGCATGGCGTACGCGGCGGTGAGCAGGGCCGTGAGCAGGCCGGCGACCAGGACGATCCAGCCCGCGGCGCCGGGCACGTGCGCGGTGTGCCCGGTGGTGACGTGTTCGGCGGCGCCGAGGACGGACTCCTTGGAGAAGAAGCCGCTGAAGGGCGGGATCGCGGCGAGCGCGAGGAGCGCGACGGTCATCGTCCAGTAGGCGTCGGGGACGCGGTCGCGCAGGCCGCCCATGCGGGACATGGCGGCCAGCGAGTTGGTGCCGGCGGCGTGGATGACCACGCCCGCCGCGAGGAACAGCAGCGCCTTGAAGGCGCCGTGGGACAGGAGGTGGAAGACGGCGGCGCCACGGTCGGCGACGGCCAGCGCGCCGGTCATGTAGCCGAGCTGACCGATCGTCGAGTAGGCGAGGACGCGCTTGATGTCGTCCTGGGCGAGCGCCGCGACGCCCGACCCGGCCATGGTGACGGCGGCCATCACGGCGAGGACGACCATCGCGGCGGCGGAGGCCTGGAAGACGGGGAGGAGACGGGCGATGAAGTAGACACCGGCGGCGACCATCGTCGCCGCGTGGATCAGCGCGGAGACGGGCGTGGGACCCGCCATCGCGTCGGGAAGCCAGGTGTGGAGCGGGAACTGGGCCGACTTGCCCGCCACACCGGCCAGAAGCAGCAGGGCGATCAGCGTGGGGTGGTCGAGTCCGCCGCTCGCGACCGCGCCGAGCACCCGCGTGATGCGGAACGACCCGGCGTCGACGGCGAGCGCGAACAGGCCGATCAGGAAGGGGACGTCACCGAGCTTGGTGACCAGGAATGCCTTGATGGAGGCGGCGCGGGCCTCCGGGGTCTCCCAGTAGTGCCCGACCAGGAAGTAGGAGCAGATGCCCATGACTTCCCAGCCGACCAGCAGCACCATCAGGTCGCCCGAGTAGACGACGAGGAGCATCGCGGAGGTGAACAGGGAGACGAGCGCGGCGTACGAGGGGTAGCGCGGGTCGTCCTGCAGATAGCCGGTCGAGTAGATCTGCACGCACAGCGCGACGAACACCACCAGGACGGCGACCAGGGCGGCGAAGCCGTCGATGTACAGGGCGAGTTCGATCGGGATCGACCCGGTGGGCGTCAGCTCGGTGGCGGAGGTGACGGCCTCGTCGCCGCTCTGGCGCACGGCGACCAGCACGGCGAGTACGAGCGAGGCGAGCGTCGGCAGGACGGCGATCGGGCGGACGAAGCCGGGGGCCGTGCGGCCCAGGAACAGCCCGGCGGCCGCGCCCAGGAACGGAAGGAGAGGAACGAGGTGAGCGAGGGTCGTCGTGGTCACGCGGTGGCCTCAGCCTTCTCGGCGTCCGGCTCGGCCGCGCCGGCCTCGCCGCCGGGTCCGTCGGTCTCGTGGCCCTCGGCGGTGTCGCGGAGCTTGTCGATGTCCGAGGTGCCGCGGTTGCGGTGGACGGCGAGGACGATCGCGAGGCTGATGCCGATCTCGGCGGCCGCGATGGCGATGGTGAACAGGGTCAGGGCCTGGCCGGAGTGCAGGCTCTCCTGGGCGGTCCTGCTGAGCCAGACGTCGAAGGCGACCAGGTTGAGGTTGACGGCGTTCAGCATCAGCTCGACCGACATCAGGACCAGGATCGCGTTGCGGCGGGCCAGGACGCCGTACAGGCCGGTGCAGAACAGGAGGGCGGAGAGTACGACGGGGTAGGCGAGGTGCATCAGCGGGCACCGCCCTTGTCGCTTCGCGTGCCGGGGACCGGCGGGCCGTTCCGGGCGGTGGTCGTCGCCGCGTCGGCCTTCGCCTTGCGGGACAGGACGATCGCGCCGACCAGCGCCGCGAGGAGGAGGACGGAGAGGGCCTCGAAGGGGAGGACCCAGCTCTGGAAGAGGGCCTTGCCGGTGACCTCGGTGGATCCGGCGGGCGCACCGTCCAGGTCGATCCAGGTGGTGCGGAAGGCGTCGACGACGACCCAGACCAGGGCGACGGCCGAGGCGACGGCCACGGCGAGGGCGGCCCAGCGGTTGCCAGAATCGGCATCCGGGGAGCGGCCGATGGGGGCCCTGGTGAGCATCAGACCGAACAGGAGGAGGACGACGACGGAACCGACGTAGATCAGCACCTGCACCCAGGCGATGAACTCGGCGGTGAGCAGGAGGTACTCGACGGCGAGACCGCCGAGGGTGACCACCAGCCACAGGGCGGCGTGCACCAGTTGCCGGGTGGTGACGGTGACGATCGCGGCGCCGAAGGTGACCACGCCCACGAGCAGGAAAGCGACTTCGACGCCGGTCGGGGAGAGGAATCCGGGCTGGGTCGCGGCGAAGTACCCGTGGTGGGTCGCGGCCAGGGTCACGAGGCTCCTCCCTGGGGGTCGGTCGGCGCGGCGGGTTCGCCGCGCTCCGTGGCCTCGGCCTCAGCTGCCGCTGCCAGCTTCTCGGCGGTCTTGCGGGCGGCGGCGATCTCCTTCGGTTCCTCCGCGCCCGGGTCGAGGGCCGGCGGGGCGGGCACGGTCCACATCCACTCGCGGAGCTTGTCGCGTTCGTGGGTGAGGTCGCGGATGTCGGTCTCGGCGTATTCGAACTCCGGGGACCAGAACAGAGCGTCGAAAGGACAGACCTCGATGCAGATACCGCAGTACATGCACAGGGAGAAGTCGATCGCGAACCGGTCCAGGACGTTGCGGCTGCGCTCACGGCCGCCGGGGGCGGCGGGCGGCACCGTCTCCTTGTGGGAGTCGATGTAGATGCACCAGTCCGGGCACTCCCGGGCGCACAACATGCAGACCGTGCAGTTCTCCTCGAACAGGCCGATCACGCCTCGTGTACGGGGCGGGAGGTCGGGCTGGACGTCCGGGTACTGCTCGGTGACGGTCTTCTTCGTCATCGTGCGCAGGGTGACGGCCAGGCCCTTGGCGAGACCGCTGCCGGGAAAGCGGGGCCGGGTGGGCGGGAGAGACTCAGGCATGGCTACTGGATCACCACCTTGACGATGCCGGTGAGGGCGATCTGGGCGAGGGAGAGGGGGACGAGAAGGGTCCAGGAGAGCTTCTGGAGCTGGTCCTCGCGCAGCCGCGGGTAGGTGACGCGCAGCCAGATCACGACGAACGCGAGGAGGGCCGTCTTCAGCAGCGTCCAGACCCAGCCGAGTCCGTGGGCACCCCAGGGGCCGTGCCATCCGCCGAGGAACAGGACGGTGGTCAGACCGCACAGGACGACGATCCCGGCGTACTCGGCGAGGAGGAACAGGGCGAAGCGCAAGCCCGTGTACTCGGTGTACGCGCCGAAGATGATCTCCGAGTCGGCGACCGGCATGTCGAAGGGAGGGCGCTGGAGCTCGGCCAGCCCCGCCACGAAGAAGACGATCGCGCCGACGATCTGCCACGGCAGCCACCACCACTCGAAGGCGGCGAGGATGCCGGTCAGGGAGACCGTGCCGGCCGCCATGGCGACGGAGGCGGCGGTGAGGAGCATCGGCAGTTCGTAGGCGAGCAGTTGGGCTGCGGTGCGCAGGCCGCCGAGGAGGGAGAACTTGTTGGCGCTGGCCCAGCCGGCCATCAGCGAGCCGAGGACGCCGACGCCCATGACGGCGAGCACGAAGAAGATGCCCGCGTCGACCACCACGCCCACCGCGCCCTCGCCGGGGCCGATGGGGATGGCGAGCAGGACGAGTAGGTACGGGAGGAGGGCTACGGCCGGGGCGAGCTGGAAGATACGGCGGTCCGCGCCGGCCGGGACCACGTCCTCCTTCTGCGCGAACTTCACGCCGTCCGCGACGAGCTGGGCCCAGCCGTGGAAGCCACCGGCGTACATGGGGCCGAGGCGGCCCTGCATGTGCGCCATCACCTTGTGCTCCGTCTGGCCGATGACCAAGGGGAAGGTCAGGAAGACGACGAAGACGACCAGGAGTCGCAGGACGACGTCGAGCGCGTCGTTCATTGCCGGCCTCCTGAGGGGTCTTCGGGGGTGGAGGGCTCCGGAGAGGTCTGCGCTTCCTGGGTCTCGGGCATCTCGGGCATCTCGGGCATCTCGGAGGTCCCGGGAGTCTCGGAGGTCCCGGGAGTCTCGGAGGTCCCGGGAGTCTCGGAGGTCCCGGGAGTCTCGGAGGTCCCCGGAGTCTCGGAGGTCCCCGGAGTCTCGGAGGTCTCGGAGGTCTCGCGAGGCTCGGAGGCCTCGGGCGTCTCGCGTGGCTCGGAGGTCTCGGGCGTCTCGGAGGGCTCGGACTCGTCGAACGCAGGGCGGGCGTGGTGCCAGGGGGCGTCGGAGCTGCGCGGAGTGGCCGGGCGGGTGGGCTTCCCCGCCGTCGGTTCCTGGGCGGCGCGCTGCGAGGCGGAGCCTTCGGACGCGGTGCGCGCCCGGCGCGGGCGGGGGCCCGCAGGAGCTGCCGTAGCGTCCGCACCTGCCTGCGCGGCAGCCTCCGTACCTTCCCCAGCCTGCGTACCCTCCGCAGCCTTCGCACCCTTTGCGGCGTCCACAGCCTCCGCACCCGTCGCGGTCTCCGCGGCCTCCGCACCCGTCGCGGTCTCCGCGCGCTGCGAAGCCGAGCCCTCGTTCGCGCTTCGGGTACGGCGAGGAGCGGCTCGGGCGGCCGGAGTCTCGTTGGATTGCTCCGCGCCCTGCGCGCCCTGCGCGCCCTCCGCGACCGCGGCTCGCTGCGAAGCTGACCCCGCGCTCACGCTCCGCGCGCGGCGCGGCCCGGCCGCCGGCGAC
>NZ_JBFBJT010000091.1:0-31182 GCF_040686175.1 Streptomyces sp. NPDC086077
CTCGGGGTGCGCGCCCGGCTTCCCGTCAACCCGGGGGCGGGGCCCGCTTTGCCCGGGGGCCCGGCACCGGTGGCCTGACAGGGGTGGGGTCAGGCGCGGGCGTCGCGCTCCCAGAGGTAGAAGCGCTGCGCCATCGCGTCCTTCGGGGACCGCCAGGTCTCCGGGTCGTACGCGCTGACGTACGCGGAGAGGCGCTCGCTGATCCCGACGAACTCGGGGTGCGAGGTGACCTTGGCGATGGCCGGTCCCGGCTCGCGCTCGGACTCGACGAGATGCATGTACACGTCGCCGAACTGGAAGAGGCTGCGCCGGACGACGCCGATGAGGTGCGGCAGCTCTCCACGGTCGGACTCCGCGAACACCTTGGCGATGTCGGGCGCGGAACCGGGAGCCATCTTGGCGACGATCAGTGCCTGATGCACGGGTCTACTCCTGTCCTCCGGCTCAGTCGGCCAGGGCCGGGGCGGACCGGTGACCGGCGGCCGCCTGCTGGATCTTGTCCCGGATCAGAGCCATCTGGATCTTGGAGTTCTTGTTGATGTTGTCGGTCATCCACGCGTCGTCGACCGGCGCGTCCGGCTTCATCGAGAAGTCCTGCGTCCAGACCATCCGGGTGCCGTCCGGGACCTCCTCGTACTCCCACCGGATGTTCATGTAGGCGAAGGGGCCGGTCTCCACGCGACGGGCCTCGACGCTGAGGTGCTCGCGGTCGGCGTCCCGCTCCGAGACCCAGCTCCACACCTTGCCGTTCTCGTCCGGGTGCATGGTGAGCCGGAAGGTGGTGGTGTTCCCCTCCTTGGTGAGGATCTCGGCACTGGCGTACTCGCTGAACAGCTGCGGCCAGTTGGCGACGTCGTTGGTCATGTCCCAGACCAGGTCGACGGGCGCGGCGATGGTGATCTCGTTCTGGGTGTGTCCGGCCATGTCAGGCTCCCGCGGGAAGTGCGCTGTTGACGAGGTCGAGGAACTGGCGGGGCGTCTTGGAACGCTCCGCGTCGTTGGGCATCGGCGCCCCGTGCCGGTTCTCCAGCTCGCCGACGATGCCGAGCAGTCCGAGCGAGTCGATGCCGAGGGCGTCGAAGCCCGCGTCGTACCGCTGCTGGAGCTCCTCGGGAGAGACCGAGACTCCGGCGGCCTTCTTCATGAGCTCGGACAGCTCTTCCAGTGTGATGCGGTGACTCATAGCGATCCCTTCTCCTTTGCTGCAGGGCAGCTGGTGTGTTCGGCTCACCCGGCGCCGCCGCGTCGCAGCACGAGCGCCGAGTTCGACCCCATGAGGCCCCTGCTGAGGACCAGCGCCGTACGCAGCTCGGCAGCGCGGGCGCGGCCGGTCACGAGGTCGAGGTCGTGGCAGATGTCGAAGACGCCGGGGGTGGGCGGGATCACGCCGTGCTCAAGGGCCAGCACCGCCGCCGTGGTGTCCAGCACCGGCGCCGCGCAGTACCCGCGGCCGATCCCGGTCTTGGGCGCCGTGACGGGCACGCGCCGCCCGTGCGCACCGAGTGCGTCCGCGATGGCCAGTGCCTCCGCACGGTCGGCCTCCGGCACCCCGAGGGCGTCGGCGAAGACCACGTCGACCTCCTCCGGGGCACAGCCGGCCTCGTCCAGGGCACCCCGGATCGCCTGGGCGAGCCCGTCCCGGGACTCGGTCCAGCGGGAGGCGCCGGTGAAGGTCGCCGAGTGCCCGGCGACGAAGGCCCGGACCTCGGCACCGCGTTCGCGGGCCGAGCTCTCCGCCTCCACCACGAGCATCGCGCCGCCCTCGGCCGGCACGAACCCGCAGGCGGCCTCCGTGAACGGGCGGTACGCGCGGGTCGGGTCGGCGACGGTGCTCAGCTCCTGGTAGCCGACCTGGCAGACCACCGAGTACGGCGCCAGCGGCGCCTCGGTGGAACCGGCCACGATCACGTCGGTGCCGCGGCGCACCGCACGCGCCGCGTGCGCCAGGGCGTCCAGACCGCCGGCCTCGTCGGAGGCGACGACCGAGCAGGGGCCCTTGAGCTTGCGGCGGATGGAGATCTGGCCGGTGCTCGCGGCGTAGAACCAGGCGATGGACTGGTAGGGGCCGACGAACCGGCTGCCCTTGCCCCACAGCTGCTGCAGCTCGCGCTGGCCGAACTCACCACCGCCGGAGCCGGCGGCCGTGACCACACCGATGGAGTACGGCTCCTCGGAGGTGTCGGCCTGCCCGAGCCGCGCGTCCTCCAGCGCGAAGTCCGCGGCAGCCATGGCGAAGTGCGTGAACCGGTCGGTCTGGACGAGGAACCGCTCCTCGATCGTCGCCGCCGGGTCGAAGCCCCGGACCTCGCCGGCCACCTTCAGCGGAAGGTGCTCACAGCCCTCGCGGGTGACCCGGTCGAGGACGTTGAGGCCTTCCTTGGTGGCCTTCCAGAAGGTGTCAATGGTGGTGCCGTTGGGCGCGACCACCCCGATGCCGGTGACGGCCGCGCGCCGATCGTGCGGTTCGCTCATCGTGTCCTCACTCCCTCGTTCGGGTCAGGACCACCGCCGACTGGAAGCCCCCGAACCCGCTGCCCACGGACAGGACGCTGGAGAGCTTCCGTTCGCGGGCGACACGCGGGACGTAGTCCAGGTCGCACTCGGGGTCGGGGGTCTCGTAGTTGGCGGTCGGCGGTACGACCTGCTTGGCGAGGGCCAGCACACAGGCGACCACCTCGATCGCCCCGATCGCCCCGAGTGAGTGCCCCACCATCGACTTGATGGAGCTCATGGGGGTGTCGTAGGCGTGCTGGCCGAGCGCCCGCTTCACGGCCGCCGTCTCGTGGCGGTCGTTCTGCCGGGTGCCGGATCCGTGTGCGTTGACGTAGTCGATCGCGGTCGGGTCCAGCCGGGCGTGGTCGAGTGCCAGATCTATCGCCCGGGCCATCTCCAGACCCTCGCTGGTCAGGCCGGTCATGTGGTAGGCGTTGCCGAAGGTGGCGTAGCCGCCCAGTTCGCAGTACACGTGGGCACCGCGGGCCCGTGCGTGTTCCAGTTCCTCCAGGACGAGCACGGCGCCGCCCTCGCCCATGACGAAGCCGTCACGGTTGTTGTCGAAGGGCCGGGAGGCGTGGGCCGGGTCGTCGTTGTTGGGTGACGTGGCCTTGATCGCGTCGAAGCAGGCCATGGTGATCGGGGAGATCGGGGAGTCCGAGGCACCCGCTATGCAGATGTCGGCCCGGCCCTCCTCCACCGTGTGGAAGGCGTACCCGACGGCGTCCAGGCCCGAGGTGCAGCCGGTGGAGACGGTCTGCACCGGACCCTGGGCGCCGAAACGTTCCGCCACCGCGGAGGCGACCGTACTGGGCGAGAACGCCCGGTGCAGATGTGCCTCCGCCTCCCTGTGGTCGACGTCCCAGCGCTCGCCGTGGTGACTGACCAGGACGTAGTCGTGCTCCAGCCGGGTGGTGCCGCCGACCGCGGTGCCCACGGACACCCCGATCCGCCACGGGTTCTCGCGGTTCAGGTCGAGACCGGAGTCCCGCACCGCCTCCGCACCGGCGACCAGAGCGAACTGTATGTACCGGTCCGCGCGCGCGACCTGTTCCTCGTCCAGGCCGTGCGCGGCCGGGTCGAAGTCGCACTCGGCGGCTATCTGCGACCGCAGTCCCGAGGGGTCGAAGAAGGTGATGCCCCGGGTCGCGGTCCGGCCGTTGGCCAGCAGGTCCCAGAAGGCCGGTACACCGATGCCGCCCGGGGCGACGATGCCTATGCCGGTCACCGCCACACGCCGGCTCATGACCGAACCTCACCTCGGTCGTGGGCGGCACCCGCGGAGGCGGGCTCCGTGACCACCGCGGCGGCCCCGATGACGTCCGTCTCCTCCGTGTCGACGTGCCCCAGGCTCGGGCGCGGGGCCAGCGGACCCAGGTGGAAGACGATGCGGGCCTCCACGTTGCCCACGTTCCGGAAGCGGTGACGCATGTGGGCGGGGATCATCAGACCCTGCTCCGGCCGGAGCGGGTGCGGTTCGCCGTCCAGGTCCACCTCCAGCTGACCGCAGACGACGTACACGAACTCCTCGGAGTACGGGTGGTAGTGCTCACCGATGCGGTCCCCGGGGTGCACGATGGCCACGCCCATGAAACCGCTGGTGGAGCCGACCGTGGTGGGGGTCAGCATGGCGCGCAGATCGCCGCCGCGCCGGGTGTTGGGCTCGACCTCGCTGAGGTCCACGATCTTCGGAAGGGGTTTGATCACGACGTTCCTCCGTGGGTGTGCTGCGCCTGATGGGGTCAGGCGTCCGGCGAGCGGCGGTCGGTGATGAGCTCCATGCCGGCGGCGTCGCCGTCCAGCAGGGACTTCAGCGGGGCCAGCGCCCCGGGCCTCGGCAGGGCCGCCTCGACGCCCGCGCCAGGTCGTACGTCGACCAGGCGGACGACGACGTCGTCGCGCTGGAAGACCGTGCTGCGCAGGACCGGGGTGCCCGGCTCCTCCGCCGCGTCCTCGTCCAGCCGGGCGAGCGCCTCGGCCAGCTGCATCCCGCAGCCCGGCCGGGCGGGGATGTAGAGGGCGTGCCGCTCACCCTCGTGCAGTTCGTCCGAGTCGACGTGGTGCACGGCCGGCAGGGCCGCCCGGGTGAAGAACACGCGCGCGGACTCGTCGCAGCTGAGGTCGCGCTCCTGCTCCAGGTACGGGTTGATGGCCTCCTCGACAGCCCTTACCTCGGGCTGCCGGGCGACGTGGCGCAGCGCCTGCAGCAGGTCGCCGCGGACCTCGATGGCCCGTACGACCCGGTTGCCGATCATGAACAGAGAGGTGCGGACCAGACGCGTGGTCTCGTCCACATGCGTCTCGGGCGAGTCGTAGTTCGCGAGGATCTTCGCGACCTCCGGCTCGCTGCCCGGCTTGACCGTGAAGGTCAGGGCGTGGCGGATCACACCGTCGCCGATCCGGGGGTTCATCTGCAGGTGGCGCTTGGCCGGGTCGACCTTCGCCAGTCCGCGGCCCATCTCGCGCACGACGTGGAAGCGCAGCGAGCGGGTGTCCCGGATGCAGCTGTGCATCGGCTGCACCATCTGCACGTGCTCCTCGCTGTTCACCCAGGCGAGGAACGGCGGGGCACTCTCCCACTCACTGGTGATGAGCCATTGGGAGGGATTCTCGATGGACTGGCACAGCTGGTCACTGACGTGGCCGGGCACCTTGGCCACCTGGTTGCACAGTTGCTCGTATGCCTCCAGGAACTGCTGCTGGGCACCGTCGTATACGTCGACCAGCAGGACGACCCTGAGGGGGGAGCCGTCGAACACGGACTGGGAGACCCGTTTCGACACCTGTCGCGTCAGCTGCTGCGAAACCTTTTCCGACGTAGTGGTCATGCTGCGGAATCTCCTTCTCTGGAGGCAGAGGCGAACGCCGCCGCCGATGACGCGACGTCAGCGCCTCTTGATCCTCTGCCGGTCCCCCGGAGTGCGCGACTCGCGTGAACCACGCGGGTGATAGATCACGCGGAGGCCCTTCGAGAGGGCATGAGAACTCCGACAACTTCCCCACCCCCCACCACTGCCTCAGGAGTCCTTGATGCAGCAGAAAGCCGATCACCAGGTTTCCGTCCTCGTCGTGGGCGGCTCTCTGGTGGGCCTGTCCCTGTCCCTCTTCCTGGGCCGTCTGGGCGTGCGTCACATGCTCGTCGAGCGGCACGCCGGGACCTCGATCCACCCCCGCGGCCGCGGCAACAACGTGCGGACGATGGAGCTTTACCGGGTTGCCGGCGTCGAGCCGGACATCAGGACGGCGGCCTCCCTCCTCGCGGAGAACCACGGCATCATGCAGACCCCGACGCTCGTCGGGGACGCCGGCGAATGGCTGTTCAAGGAGATCGACCCGGGCGGCGGCCTCGCGAAGTTCAGCCCTTCCGGGTGGTGCCTGTGCAGTCAGAACGACCTGGAGCCGGTGCTCAGGAAGAACGCCGAGGCGCTCGGCGGCGACCTGAGGTACTTCCACGAGCTGGAGTCCTTCGAGCAGGGTGCCGAAGGGGTGACGGCGTACGTCCGTGACCGCGACAGCGACGAGCTGAACACCGTCCGCGCGGACTACCTGGTCGCGGCCGACGGCCCGCGCAGCCCCGTCAGAAACCGGCTCGGCATCGGGCAGAGCGGGCCGGGCGACCTCTTCGCCAACGTGAGCATCACCTTCCGGTCCAAGCTGCTGGCCGGCATCGTCGGCGACCGGCGCTTCATCTGCTGCTACCTCACGAACCCCGAGGCGGACGGCGCGCTGCTGCCCATCGACAACAAGGAGAACTGGGTCTTCCACGCTCCCTGGCACCCGGAACACGGCGAAACTCTGGAGGAGTTCACCGAGGAGCGGCTCCAGCGGCACATCCGGCAGGCGGTCGGCGCGCCCGACCTCGACGTGGAGATCACCGGAAGGGCGTCCTGGCGTGCGGCCGAACGGGTCGCCGACCGGTACGCCCACGACCGGGTCTTCCTCGTCGGCGACTCCGCCCACGAGATGTCCCCGACAGGCGCGTTCGGCTCCAACACCGGTATCCAGGACGCCCACAACCTGGCCTGGAAGCTGTCGGCCGTCCTCGAGGGCTGGGCAGGCCCCGGGCTGCTGGAGACCTACGACGCCGAGCGCCGGCCGGTCGCCATGGCCACCAGCGCCCGCGCCTCGACCCGCTCGGTGGAGCACAGCCACCCCGGCTTCGCCCCGGCCCCCGGCGTCGGTGGCGGCAAGCGCGGCGGCATCCTCAACATCGTCCTCGCCTACCGCTACCCGGAGGGCGCCGTCGTGGGCGCCGACCCGACCGAGCCGGTCGTGCCCGAGGGGATGCGCCTGACCGCGGAGCCGGGCAGCCGGGCCCCGCACATGTGGCTGCGCCGTGCGGGCGAGCGGGTCTCCACGCTCGACCTGTACGAGCGGTCACTGGTGCTGTTGTGCGACGCCGGTTCCGGCGCGGGCCAGGCCTGGCACGCCGCCGCCCGGCGCATCGCCGACGCGGACGGCGTACGGCTGGACGCCTACCGGATCGGTGCCGGAGCCGATGCCGAGCTGGCGCTCGACACGGAGGACGACGACTGGGCGGCGACGCACGGCACGTCGGCCGACGGGGCGGTGCTGGTGCGTCCCGACGGATTCGTGGCCTGGCGCGCGTCCACGGGCGCGGCGGACCCGGAGGCCGAACTGCGCCGGGTCCTGGCGACGGTCCTGCACGGCAGCTGATCCCGGCCGGCCCGGCCGCACGACGAAGGCCACCCGCACCGACCGGTGCGGGTGGCCTTCTGCTTGTCGGACGGGTGCACCTCTCGCCTCCCGGCCGGCCGGAGCGGGAGCCCGCCGCCCGTCAGGCAGCGGGCCGCCCGAATGTCAGATGCCAGACGTCAGATGCGTACCTCGACCGTGCGGGCGACCCGGTCGTGCAGGCCGCGGCCGTCGCGGTCCCAGATCAGGGCGGGGACGGCCAGGCAGAGGAGGACCGTGCGCAGCAGCGCGCGGCCGGGGTGGGCGGTGCCCGTGTCGAGGGCGATCACGCGCACGCCGAAGAGGCGCTTGCCGGGGGTGATGCCGATCGTGCCGACGGTCAGGACGCTCATGACGAAGAAGATCAGCAGGGCCCAGTTGCCGGTCGCCTGGCCGTAGCCGTCCGTGATCAAGCTGTATGCGATCATGAGGCACAGACCCCAGTCGACGGCCAGCGCGCCGAGCCGCCGGCCCGGGCGGGCGATCGATCCGGGCCCCTGCTCCGGCAGGCCGAGCTGCTCGCCCCGGTAGCCGAAGTCCGCACCGGCGTCCTCCATGGCCGCGCGGGGGCCGGAGAGCCATGATCCGATTGCTTGCCTCTTGTCCACCCGACAAAGGTACTGCGCCCGGATTTGACCAAGGTACGGCGGGGTGGGTCCGCGTTACGGTGGAACAGAGCCGGTTAACTTCTGCGAAACAAATGGGTCACGCCCGAGAAATGACGCGTCCCTAGGGTCGGGTCAGCATGTGCCACCGCACTGGCCGCACGAACGAACTACCACCCCGGCGGGACGGTCGGGAGTAGGAGGAGCTGGATGTTCCAGAACGCCGACGAGGCCAAGAAGTTCATCGCCGACGAGGACGTCAAGTTCATCGACGTCCGCTTCTGCGACCTGCCGGGCGTCATGCAGCACTTCACGATTCCGGCTGCGGCGTTCGACGCGGAGGAGGAGCTGGCCTTCGACGGATCCTCGATCCGCGGTTTCCAGGCCATCCACGAGTCCGACATGGCGCTGCGCGCCGATCTGTCCACCGCTCGCGTGGACCCGTTCCGCCGGGACAAGACGGTCAACATCAACTTCTTCATCCACGACCCGATCACCGGTGAGCAGTACTCCCGTGACCCGCGGAACGTGGCGAAGAAGGCCGAGGCCTACCTCGCCTCCACCGGTATCGCCGACACCGCCTTCTTCGGCCCGGAGGCCGAGTTCTACGTCTTCGACAGCGTCCGTTTCAAGACGTCGGAGAACGAGTCCTTCTACCACATCGACTCCGAGGCGGGCGCCTGGAACACCGGCGCGCTGGAGGACAACCGCGGTTACAAGGTCCGCTACAAGGGTGGCTACTTCCCGACCCCGCCGGTCGACCACTTCGCCGACCTGCGTGCCGAGATCTCCCTGGAGCTGGACCGGGCCGGCCTGCAGGTCGAGCGCCAGCACCACGAGGTGGGCACCGCCGGCCAGGCCGAGATCAACTACAAGTTCAACACGCTGCTCGCCGCCGCCGACGACCTTCAGCTCTTCAAGTACATCGTGAAGAACGTCGCCTGGCGCAACGGCAAGACCGCGACCTTCATGCCGAAGCCGATCTTCGGTGACAACGGCTCGGGCATGCACGTCCACCAGTCGCTGTGGAGCAACGGCGACCCGCTGTTCTACGACGAGCAGGGCTACGCCGGCCTGTCGGACACCGCCCGCTACTACATCGGCGGCATCCTCAAGCACGCTCCGTCGCTGCTCGCGTTCACCAACCCGACGGTGAACTCGTACCACCGCCTGGTGCCGGGCTTCGAGGCGCCGGTCAACCTGGTGTACTCGCAGCGCAACCGCTCGGCCGCGATGCGTATCCCGATCACGGGCTCCAACCCGAAGGCCAAGCGCGTCGAGTTCCGCGCCCCGGACTCCTCGGGCAACCCGTACCTGGCCTTCTCGGCACTGCTCCTCGCAGGTCTGGACGGCATCAAGAACAAGATCGAGCCGGCCGAGCCGATCGACAAGGACCTGTACGAGCTGGCTCCCGAGGAGCACGCGGGCGTCTCGCAGGTCCCGACCTCCCTCGGCGCCGTCCTCGACCGCCTCGAGGCCGACCACGAGTTCCTCCTCCAGGGCGACGTCTTCACCCCCGACCTGATCGAGACGTGGATCGACTACAAGCGCACGAACGAGATCGCCCCGCTGCAGCTGCGTCCGCACCCGCACGAGTTCGAGCTGTACTTCGACGTGTAAAGATCAAGAGGGCTCTACGCTGGACGGACCCTCTGCGGACTCTTCAACAGTCCGCAGAGGGTCCGCAGCATTTTTGATCAAGGGTCCCATCGCTCGCTCGACAGCGGCCCGGGTCGACTGGTCCGAGTCGGGCCAGAGGTGACCGTATGTGTTCAGCGTCGTCGTCGCCTTCGAGTGCCGCAGCCGCTGCTGGACGATCTTGACATCGGCGCCGCTCGCGATGAGCATGCTCGCGTAGTAGTGGCGAAGATCGTGGAACCGGAACTCCGGCGACAGCCCCGGCACCTGCTTGCGAATCCTCCGCATGTGGCGCTCGACCTTCCACGGGCCCAGCTGTACACCCTCGTCATCGAGCAACACCCAGCCATCCGTGCGGCCGTCGAGCAGCCGCTTCAGCTCCCCCACGAACGCGTCCGGGATCGGCACCGCGGCCAAGCTCGACTCCGTCTTGAGCGGCAGGTCCGGATACTGCAGCGTCGGCGTCACCGTCCGCGCGTCGAGGTCGACGTCGACCAGGCGCAGCCCACACGCCTCCGCTGTACGCAGGCCGGCGAACGCACCCAGCAGCAGGGCGGGACGGTACTTCTCCTCGGCCGCCTCGTACAGCTGCCACAGCTGCGCGTCCGTGCAGACATAGGGCCGCTGCTTGCCGCCGCCGGGCGACGTCTCGCGTGAGCACGGGTTGGCCGTCAGCTTCTTCGCCCGGACCGCGGCCCTCATCACCTGGGACAGGCGGCTGTGCAGGGCGAAGCGGTACGACTGCGAGACGCCCTCGCGCAGCAGGCGGGCCATCCACCGCTTCACCGCCATCTCGTCGACAGCCAGCAGCGGGAGGCTCCCGAACTCCTCGCGGATCTGCGCCAGATGCACCTTCGCCTGGCGCACCGTCGACTCGCGCTTGGCGTAGGACTCAAGCCAGAGATCGCACCACTGGTCGACCGTCAGCTTCTTATCCTTGGGGTCGACGTAGGTGTTGGTGACCAGCGCGGCCGTCACCTCGTCGAGCCACCGCTCACCGTCGATCTTCCGGTCGAAGTGGCGTGCGTGCTCCTTGCCGGCGAGGTCCCGGTACCGGGCCCGCCACTTACCGTTCGGCCTCTTCTTGATGCTCTTGCTCGCCACTGGCATTCCCCTTGTGCTGACGAATCGCTTCCCAGCAGGACTGCACCTCCTGCTCGACCTCATCGAGCTCCTGCTGCGCGTCCGTGAGATCTGAAGCGGCACGGTCCTTTGCTCGCTTGGCGTCCGCGAGTCGCTGACGGGCTACGGTCTGGCGAACTTGCAGCTCGCCGAGCCTTACCGTCAGCTCGGCGAACTCGTCATCGAGCGGCATTGTCATGAGGTCCACGACCGTGACGCCTAGGACGTTAGCCAGTTCGTGCAGCTCGTTGACACGGATCGGGCGATCGGCCGCCTCCGTCTTGGCCACGGTCGTCTGACGCCATGAGTGCCCCTGGTCAAGCATCCGTTGGGCCAAGTCCCTCTGCGACCAGCCTCGAATCTCCCGGAACTGTTTGACGCGCTGACCAACGAGCTCCTCAGGGGAGTGGAATCCAAGAGCGTCCTCCATTGACGGAGTGCCCTTAGCCTGCCCCTTCGCGTTTTGATCCTCCATGAGAATCGACGGTAGACGTTGGAGGAGGTTGACTGCAAGCCGCAGCCGGTGCAATCCTCAAGCGAGATCACTTGCCGATACCGCAGGAGGATTGCATGAAGCAGAGTCTTGCGCTGTCCGCGGCTGCAAGCCCCGCGTACCTGACCACAAACGAGGTCGCAGCGCGCTACCGCACAGTGCCCAGCACGGTCCGGTACTGGCGGCACACCGGCTACATCCCCGGTGGCGTCAAGCGAGGTCGGAGGGTGCTCTACTCCGTCGCCGCGCTCGACGCTTGGGACGCCGAGCAGACGGAGGCCGGCGCAGCATGACGACCGACAGCACTGATCCCCGGGAGTCCCTAGCTCCCGGGGATCGTGAAGACCGAGCGGCGGCAGGCAGCGGGTCTGCCGCCACCGTAGCGCAGCCGACGGAGGTCCCGCGAGGACCCCAGTCGGAGGACGTTGTCGCCGACTGGTGGGCGCGCGCCGAAACGGCATGGGCCACGAGCGACTTCCCCCAGTACGGAAGCCCCGAGTGGGAAGCCCTCGACGACACCGACCCCTCCAAGCTCGCGGCCATGCTCAGCGCCGCCGAGAAGTGGAGGCAGCTGTGAGTTCCGAACGGATCGCCGTACTCGCCGACGACAACCTGTACGTGGCGCCGAACCCGATGTTCTGCACGGGACTCACCACGAAGGGCAAACGGTGCTCGTTCCTCGCCTGGCCCCGCGATTGCGGTGAGTGGGCGTACATCGTGAGCCGCACCGGCATCCTGTACGCCATCGACGCCGGCCCCGGCTGGCTCCCTGAGGCCCGAGTACAGCGCTGCGACGTCCACACGGACGCGCCCGCGTTCTGCGCGCCCGAGGTTGAGCCGTTCGACCCGCAGCGCCACGCGTTTCTCGTTCAGCCGCTCACGGATCAATGGGTGCGCCTATGAGTGACGAGAAGGACCCCGTCCGCGTCGGCCGGTTCGAGTGGGAGCGGCTGATGCTGATGAGCGTCCCGCACCCGACGAACTTCAAGCTGCTGCCGCTCGGTGTGTTCATGAGCGCCGACGGCGGCAGGGTCCGCCCGGGGAACGCCGGCCTGGCTCAGTTCGGCCCGCACGAGAAGACGTGGGCGAAGCTCCTGCGTTGGGCTGTAGCCGAGGGCTGGCTGTTGCAGGTCGAGCGTGGCGGCGCACGGCGCGGCCCTAACGGGACAACGATCGTGCGCGCCTCGGTGTACGCCGCGTCGGTGCCTCAGCCGGTATGGGAGCGCCGCTTGGAGATCCTGGGAGCGCCCCCGTTCCGGGCGCCGGGTCTTGAAGGGAGCGCCTCGGACGCGTTGAAGGGAGCGCCTGAGGACTCCCCGCACGGTGCCGACAGTTTGAAGGGAGCGCCTGTCGCTCCCTTCAACGCCCCGGACCCCTCTTTGAAGGGAGCGCCAAGGGACTCCCTTCCCGAGTCTTTGAAGGGAGCGATCCCGGATTTTGAAGGGAGCGATCCGAGTTTTGAAGGGAGCGTTCCCGGTTTTGAAGGGAGCGCCCAGGCGCTCCCCCATCACGTAGTTCCATCACGTAGTAATTCATCAAGCACCACCTCCACCACCTCCGTGGCTGAGGCCCCCGAGGACGGACCCGTCATCAGTGGTGACGGAACCGAGGGAGGCGGAGGCGGAGAGTTCTTTTCTTCAGAAGATCAAGAACAGGACAAGCCGCTTGCGCGGGCCGAGTCGTTCGTCGACGGCCTTACCTACCGAGGCAGGCAGCCAGGACAGACACGGCGAGCCAAGCTGACCATCCGTGTAGCTGCCGCCTTCAAGGACGGATGGACCGAGAACGGGCTACGCCGCTATCTCGACATCAGCGACGATCCGAGCGTGCGTGATCCCGCCGCCGTGTACGCGCACCGGCTGAAGGAGGAAGAGCTCCCCGAGGCAACCATGGTGCAGAGCACCACGGTTCTGCCGCCGGCCTGCGACACCTGCCTGCGCTTCAACCCGGCAGCCGCAACGGATGTGAGCCTGCGACACGACCCGACCAGCTGGACAGAGAAGCCCTGCCCGAACTGCCACCCGGCAGCCGTGGGCAAATCCCCACAGTTGCCGGAAGCCTGCCAGCCCTGCCTGCTGGAGAACCCGCATGCGCGGACCAACATCCGGTTCCGCACCCGGGTCATCGACGGGGAGATGCAGGCCTGCCCCGACTGCCACCCCAAGCGCGTCGCCTTCCTGGCACGGCAGAGCAGCGGCAACGGGGACATGTGGGACCGGGCCATGGTCCGCGCGCGGCAGCGCATGGCGACCGGCGCCCGCGCCGACACGCACAGCGCCGACGACTACCGGGCCGCCTCGGTGGAAGACCTCTTCACTCCTCGCGGCAGGCCGCTCGTGGGCACTGACGCCAAGGTCGCCGGCTGGCTGGCACTGAGCCGCCAGATCGCGGACGAGGAACGCCAGCAGAACGGCCACCAGCCGTACCAAAACCCCGCCGACCAGTCCGTCTACGAAGAGGACTTCGGTCCCGGCCCGGCCGTCGACGGGTCCTCATACGACGGGCCCCTCTGAACGGAGAACCATGACCAGTCACGTCGAGCAGCAGATAGCCGCGCGTATCGCCGCGGCGAAGACCAAGCGCATGCGGCAGAAGCGGCAGCGCGCCGAGCTGAACGAGGCCCGCCAGTACGGGCTTGAGATCCGGCACAGCACGAAGATCAAGCGAGGTGGCCGCCGTGGCTGAGCGCCTCACGTTCACCCTGTCGGGCCGGGACGAACTGTCCCGCGTCCTGAACGGCACCGCCGACAGCGCCGACCGACTCCGGCTCCGTCTCGCAGGTATCACCGCGGACGCCGACGGCCGGCTGCGGGACCTTCAGGGCCGCTTCCTGACGACCGACGAAGCCCTGCGGCGCCTGGCCGACGGTGCCGACAACACCCGAAACAGCGTCCGCAGCCTGTCCGAGGAGACCGGACGGCTCGGCGAAGCCCTCAACGCCAACCTCATCAGCCTTCTCCCCGCGGCCCTGCCCGCCGCCGCAGGCCTGGCGTCGTCGGCTGCGGCCGTCGCCGCCCAGTTCGGTGCCGTAGCCCTCGCAGCGGGCGCCTACGCCCTCGCGCTGGGCCCGCAGATGGGCGCCATCAGCGAAGCCACACAGCTGCAGGACAAGTACGAGGAGGCCCTGCGCACCTCAGGGGCAGGCAGCGACGAAGCGTCCACGGCCCTCGTCGCCTACCAGCAGAAGCTGGCCCAGCTTCCCCCGGCCACCCGCGAGGCAGCCGTCGCGGTAGGCCTGCTGAAGGACAATTACCAGGAGTGGTCCGACAGCCTGTCCGGCGACGTGATGGCCCCGTTCATCAAGGGCGTCGCCGTGACGAACGCGCTCCTGCCGAAGACGACCGGCTTCGTGCAGGACGCCTCCGGGCAGTTCGACCGGCTCGTCACCCTCGTCGCCGGCGGCATCTCCACCCCCGGCTTCGACGTCCTCACCGGCAAGGTGCAGGCGTTCTCCGAACGGACCATGCGCGAGGCCGTCGACAACCTCACCGTGTTCCTCGCCAAGCTGGAAGCCGGGCAGTACAACGACAGCGGCATCACGCAGTTCTTCGACTACGCCCAGCAGGCCGGGCCTGTCGTCATGGACACGCTGGAGAACGTCGCCGAAGCCCTCTTCCACGTCCTCGAAGCCGGATCCGAGGCCGGCATGGGCATGCTCGACGTCATCAACGTTCTCTCCGGCATCGTCTCGGCTGTCCCCCCGGACGCCATCGCTCTCTTCCTGCAGCTGGCCATCGCCATCAAGGCCGTCAAGCTCGCGGCGGCCGGGTCCGCGGCCGCCGGCGCGGCAATCGGCTCCCTCGGCACGCAGATCGCCGCCGCCCGGGTGGCGGCAGCCGCAGCGCCCGGAGCGCTCGCCGCCACGGGAGCCGCGATCGGCGCCCTGTCCCGCACAGCGAAGATCGCCATGGCGGGTACCGGTATCGGCCTGCTGCTGATCGGCCTCGACCAGCTCGGAGACAAGGGCCGCGCCTCCGCCCCCGACGTCGACAAGCTGGCCCTGTCGCTGCGCAACCTCGCCGACTCCGGACGGTTCAGCGGCGAACTCGCCAAGACGTTCGGCGACATGGACGGCCTCATCGACAAGGTGCGGAAGCTGCAGACGGAGACGGACAAGGCCAACGAGACAGCGTTCGGGTTCCGCATCCCCGGCCTCGACGACGCCGCAGACTGGATCTCCGGGAAGATCAACGACATCAGCAAGGGCGAGGAAAGCCTCAGCAGCCTCCGCAGCGAATTCGACGCCCTCGACAAGGGCATGGCCTCCCTCGTCTCGAACGGCTACACCACCGCCGCAGCCGACAACTTCCAGGCCATCTCGGACGCGATGAGGGACGCCGGCTACTCCACCGAAACCATCAACGGCCTGTTCGGCGAATACCGGGAAGCCGTCGCCGGGCACGCCCTGGAGAACCGCCTCGCCGCAGCGTCCATGGGCATCTTCGGCGACCAGGCGATCGAGGTGCAGGGCCAGCTGGAGATGCAGAAGCAGTCCGCGGACGGGCTCCGGCAGGCCATCCTGGCCCTGAACGACGCACACCGGTCCGCCTACGACGCGCAGATCGGTTTCGAGGCGAGCCTCGACGCGCTCACGGAATCGTTCAAGGAGAACGGTGCGACGCTCGACCTGAACACCGAGGCCGGCCGGGCGAACGCTCAGGCCATGTCCGGAGCCGCCAAAGCCAACGACGAAATGCTCGCCGCGGGCCTCGCCGCAGGTGAATCGCTCGGGTCGATGACGAAGAAGTCGGACGGCCTCCGCTCGGAAATGCTCCGCCTGGCCGAAGCGACCGGCATGACCGATCGGGAAGCCCGCGAGTACGTCAACACGCTGCTTGGCACACCCGCCGAGGTCAAGACCGCGGTCCGGCTGGAACGCGAGGACGCCATCAGCGGCCTTAAGGCCGTACAGACCGAAATCCGGAACACGCCCGGCGCCAAGAGCGTCCGTGTCGACACCCTGAACGCGGCAGCGATCAAGGCGCTTGAACAGGTGGGCCTCAAGACCCGTCAGCTGCCCGACGGGAAGACCGAGGTATACACCGCCAACGGCAAGGCGCTAGTCAGCATCAGCGCGGTGAACAGGGCCCTGAACAACCTCGACGGGAAGACGGCCCACACCTACACGACGCACCACGTCACTACGGTGCGGCGCGAAATCGCGGCCGCCAACAACACGGGACGGCCGCAGCAGGGAGAGGGCGGCTACTCCAAGTACGCCAGCGGTGGCACGCCCCGCGCCGGTGAGTTTGCGCTCGTCGGTGAAGAGGGCCCGGAGCTGGTGATATTCGGGGAGGCTGCCCGGGTCTTCGATGCGCTGACGACTCGCGCTCTGATCGGTGCGGCCGGTGACGGGCGGATCCCCGCGGGCCGCGCGATCAGTCCCGGTCTGCCCGCGCCCGTGGCGGCAAGCAACAGCAGCAACGGCGAGGCCGGCCAGCCCAGCGTCACCAACCACTTCACGTTCAACGCGCGGAAGTCCGTCGTCGACATCGAGGACTTCAAGCTGTTCCAGCGCCAGGAAGAGGCCCGCCAGCGCATCGGACGGCCCGCATGAGGACCGCCACGACGGCCCGCCGCACCTGGTGCGCCACCTGCGCCCGACGCCTCTGGCGCGGCCAATACCTGCGCTGCCCCCTCGGCTGCGGAGCGGCCGTCTGCCGTCGCCGGCCGTCCTGCGGCAACACCCACCTCCCCCAGTGCCCCACACGGCACCCCAACGTCGCCTAGGACTCCTGATGACCACACGCGCCACCACCGTCCGCGACGCTGTCGCCCTCATCACCGGCGCCCTCGCCGACCCCGAACCGGCCATCGACCGCACCCTCGACCAGATCATCGAAGACCTCGAACAGGCCGAACCCATCGACGTCATCACCGCGTTCGCCGCCTTCACCACCGGCCTCGCCCGCGACCTCGCCCTCGTCACCGGCGAATGCAGCGAGGACATCTGGCAGCTGTACGTCGACCGCATCACCCGCAACCTCACCGGAGGGAACTGACCATGGACCAGGAACAGCGTCTCGCCCTCATCCGCAGCGGGGCACCCGAGAGGGACCGCGCGGCCACCAGGAAGCTCGCCAGGGAAGGACGGGAGGGCCGCACCGGTCAACTCCCCACCCTGCCCGCCGGCGCCCGCCAGACGGCCCCCAGGGCGCTCAGCGAACGGGAACAGCTCCTCGCGGACGGGTTCGCCTTCTCCGTCGCCCAGGCGGACCAGGAGAGGGCCGCAGGCGAGCACTGGGGCCGCCGCCGCCGCGCCGACCGTGAACGCGCCACCCGGCAAGCCATGCACGACGCGCTCCGCGGCAGCATCCGCGAAGCCTGGAACGGCGGAGACGACACGGCATGACCCGCACCGACCAGCTGCGAGCCTGCGCCGAACACGAGGCCGCGCACACCATCGTCGCCCTGCACCACCGCGTACCCGTCTACGACATCCACCTGCGCGCCAACGGCACCGGCTACACGCAGATATCCCCGCACTGCGCCCCCAGCGTCACCGCCGCCATCACGTCGGCCGGCGACCTGTGGCAGCGGGAACTCGGCACCGTGCCCTACCTCGACCTGTCATGCGGCGACCTGCAGGCCATGGAGCAACGACACGGCCTCGACGCTCTGTGGGCTGCCGAACGGAACGCCCGCCGCGTCCTCGTGCAACGGCGCCGCGCCGTGCTCGCCCTCGCCGACCGGCTCATGACCGAACGCACCATCCGCCTGGCACTCCCGCCGGCCGCCTAGACCAGGGACGGGACGTCAAACCGGACGGTCTTCACTGGCAAGGCAGCGAGGGTCCCGCGTGTGACCCGATGACCTGCCTGCGTCCCGGCCCGCACCCTGTGCCCAGCACCCCACACCCGGAGTGCTGGGCACAGCGCTGCCCACCCCGCCCGCGGCGGTCAGGTGTGGCGACCACCCACGGTGAGCACACCGGCTCGCCCGCTCGCACCACGACGCGAAGTCACCACGAGCAGCAGGCAGACGAGCCCAGCCCCCAGGGGAGGGGGGCGCGGAGTCATCGTGAAAAACCGCAGATGGGCGACCCAACCGCACCTCTCGCTCGATTTTTTGCGCGGCCGATTTGAGAGCCCTAATCCATGCGAACTGAGTTGGGTCACATTAGCGGCTGTCACTCTCCGTCACCCTCACTGTCTGTTACCTCCTGTTATTTCCCGGAAGTCACCTTCGCCGGATTAGTGGCCGGGGAGGGAAGCAGAAAAGGGGAGCCCTGAGACCCGAAATCCGGGTCTCAGGGCTCCCCTAGTGGGTGCCTCCCTCGCCTCCCTCAACTGCCGTTTATGCAGGCCAGGCCCGGGGAGGCAGGGCAGGGAGGCGGGTAGGGAGAACTCCCCTACTCCTCGGTGCCTCCCTCGTCTTCGTCGTCGTCCTCCCGGGCCGCGATCGCGTCGAGGATCCGGTCGAGACTGACGTGCATCTTGCCGCCGTTGGTCTTGTACTCGCCGTGCCCGGCGTCGTCGAGGACGCCCTTGAGGTCGCGGAACGACCAGCTGCCGTACTCGGCCGGGTTGAGGTCCTGCAGTCCGTGCAGCACGTCCTGCGTCCGCATCTTCGGCTCGTGCCCCAACACGGCCGCGATGTTGGCGAGGTGGTCGACCGGGGCGAACGCGGGCGCGTCCACCGGGCCGGTTCCCTCGTGCAGGCCCATCGCCCGCTCGACGACCGGCGTGACCTCGTCGACGCCCTTCTCCGGGTCCCGCGCCACGTAGTGGGAGCGGATCACCTCGAACGGCTTGTTGCTGAAGCCCACGGACACGGCGGTGCCGACGTCCTCGCCAGGGATCAGCGTGGTCGCGGTGATGCCGGCCTTGTGCTTCCCGGAGCCGAGCAGACCATCGTTGGCGACGTGGTCGCCCACGGCGAACGCCAGGCGGTGCGAGGTGTTGCGGGTGACGTCCCGCGGCAGGCTTTCCGCGGTCGGCGAGACCGTGGTCCAGATGAGGGTGATGCCCACCTTGCGGGCCTTCTTCATCACCTTCACGGCCAGCTCAGCGGCCTCTTTGCCGTAGGTCTTGTGCATGAACAGCTCGTGGCACTCGTCGAAGACGACGACCTTCGGCCGCATCCGGGTGTCCCGCTGGGCCAGTTCCCGCGTCAGCTTGGTCGCCTCGCCGCCGAGCTCCTCCAGCAGCTTGCCCCGCTCGGTGACCTCGTCTCGCAGGTTCCGCAGGGCGACCAGCGCGGCCCGGATGTCGTCGTCCTCGTCGCCCTTGACGAGCACGCTGAGCCGCGGCTTCAGCGGGTCGTAGTCGACGTTGTACGCCATGACGTAGGCCTCGACGACCACCAGCGGGTCGAGGATCGCGCCGAGCAGCAGCGTGATGACGATGGACGTCTTACCCGAGCCCATGATGCCGCCGACCATGTAGTTGGCGGCCATCAGCTTCCCGATGATGGGCTCGCCGCGCTGTGACACGGCGACCGGTACGCCCTTGAAGTAGTCGGCCGTCCCCTCGGTGAGCAGCGGCCACGGCGGCACCACACCGGACAGGGAGCCCTGATCGGCCACCCACAGGTCGAGCACGCCCGGCTGCGTAGGCGGTTCGGTCGGCCACGTCTCGACCGGCTTGCGCATCAGGTTGTGCGCCAGGACGTTCTTCTTCCCGGCGATCATCTCGACGGTGACACCGAGCGGCAGCTGCAGCTGGGTGTGCCAGCCGTTCCCCGAGCGGGTCGTGGGCTGCACCCAACGCGGCTGCCAGCCGTCCTTGATGGCCTTGTTCAGCGGGGCGATGGACAGGTTGCCCAGCGCCCGCAGGATGGCGTTCTCGTCGGGCACGACGTCCCGCTGCTCAGGGTCCCCGGGCAGCGCCCAGGCGGGGGCCGCCTGCCGCTGCCGGCCGACCGCCCACACCCCGGCGAGGACCAGCCACGGCAGGGCCACGAGCAGCACGTCCCAGACCACTCCGGCGATGAACGCAGCCCACGCGACCAGCTCGACCACGGTACGGATGGGGGTGAGGACGTCGGAGACGTCACCGCTGGCCCAGGCCAGCATGATGCCGAGAATCAGCAGGATGCCCGCCCCGCCGGCCGTGCCCATGGCGATCGCCTTCGGGGCGTTGATGGCCAGCTGCAGAAGCTCCATACGGCGCCGGTGGCGGGACTGGCGGAAGATGTACGCCCGCTGCTCCCAGTCGCGGGCCACGTCTTCCTGCCCGGCTGCCTCGGCTGCACGCATGAACCGTTCGTGCCGGGCGGTCGTCCTTGAGTCCCAGGCGCGCTTGGTGAGGATGCGGGTGCCGCCGACGACGTAGGCGCCGTGGCGGACGGTGAAGCGGTAGGCGGGGCTCGTGCGGGTCTCGACGACGACGCGCCGCAGCGAGTCGATACGCACCCGGCGGCGCGGCCGTTCGGGCTGCTGGGGGGCCGGTGCGGGCGTCTGCTCCGGAGCGAACTTGAGCAGCGACACCTTCGGCGCCGCGTGCCCGTTCACCCGCTCGGGGACAAGATCCGTCATGCTGGGGGTTCCTTCTCTCTTGTGAGGGATAGGGGGCCCGGGGACGGTCGCTTGCTTGGCGGTGGGAGGCCGTCCCCGGGGCGTGGTCACAGGTAGCGGCGCAGGTCGCCTTCGAGGCGACGCGCGGTCCGCTCGTGCTCATTCATCTGCTGCCGGGCGGCGGCCCGGTCCTTGCTCGTGCTGGCGGCCCGCATGCTGGCCTTCGCGGCTGCAGCCGCACGACGGGCCTTCTCCAGCCGTGCGGCCAGGGCGTCGGCCTCGGCCTCGCCGCGGAGGGCGGCCCGCTCCTCGATCCGCTCGACCTGCCGCTTCACGCTCGCGCTGATGGTGTCCTCGTTGCGGTCACCGCGCATCGACTGCCGGGCGGCCTTGCCGACGAGGCGGGCCAGCTGCCACTTCTCGCCCCGGGTGTACGACGACTTGGTCATGGTCACTTCCCCTTCTGGAAGTCGTTCCACAGCCCGCGCAGGATGAGCAGGCTCGCGGTGGCGCACACGGCGCCGATGGCAATGGCGACGGCGAACAGGGCGCCGACCAGGCCGACGGAGACGACCACCCCGCCGACGACCAACCACTTGCGTGCGTCGAACGGCTGCGTTGCCTGCTGAGCAACGGGGGGCTGCTGGTTGACCAGCTGCTGAGCAGCGAGGATCGCGGCAATCTGCCGGACCATCTCCGAGTTGTCGGCGGCCTCGACCGCGTCCCGGGCGGCCTTCTCCAGATCGCTCACGGCGTGACCACCTCTCGGCGCAGGTCGGTCGCCTCACGGCGGGACAGGCCCAGTTCGTCCTGCAGCGTCTTGATGGTCACCGGCCGCGACGTCGACCTGACCGCCTCGCGGTTGAGCCTGCGAGCCTCACGGCGCAGGTCAGTGGGCGTCACGGCGACCGGGACGGTGACCACCTGACGAGGTGGCGCAGCGGGGACCGCGGTGGTCAGCTTGGTGGACAGATCGGATGCCTTCGTCTCGCTCCAGAACGTCCCTGCCTCCAGCGCGGGAACGGGCGGGATGACCACCGGGGCGGGCTCGGCAACCGTGACCGTCTGGGCAACGGTTGGCGCCTCAACCGTGGTGATATCGCCACGGTTGCCGGTCACCTCGGCAGGTGTCTGGAATCCAGACACCTGACCGGCGAGGGCCTGGTGGATCTGCCGCATGAGGGCGCCGAACGCCAGCAGCGCGGCCGTCGGCGGTACCGCGGCCACCACGTAGTCGAGCGGGTCGGCGTGCGAGCCGACACCCGCCACGTTCAGGGCGATGGAGCCACCGGAGCCGATGACCGTCAGGGCGATCGCCCACCAGTCGACGCGGTGACTCAGGGACGCCCGAAGCCACAGGATCTCGCCCGCCATGATGAACAGGTCCAGGCAGGCCGGCCACGCCCAAGCGCGGATCTCCTTGCCCTCCATGCCGTGTGCCAGGGCGACCTCGGCGAGATGCGCATACGAGAGCCAGAACGCCGTAGCGGTCAGCGCGATGATGACCACGCCAGCGGCGACGGCCAGGGCGCGAGTCGGGTTCATCTTCACTGCTCGCCCTCCAGGATGTTCAGCAGGTCCTCGACGACAGCCTCGAAGCGACCGATCATGCGGGCCATCTCCCGGTCGTCGGAAAGGTCCAGCTGCTCGGACTTGGCCAGCGCCTCGCGGGCGAGGCGGATGCCGATGCGGTCGGAGTTGGTCAGGTCGAAACGGGAGCTCATTCGCCCACCTCCGGGGCGGCGGCCCGCACCACACGGTGCGCGGCCAGACAGACGCCCTCACGGTCACGCCGCTCGTTCGCGTCGAGCAGCGCAGCCATCAGGGCAGGAACGGGAGGGGTCGGCCGGGCCGACCGGCACACCGCGCGCAACGCGGCATGCTCGGTCGGCCGGCGTACAGGCCACTTCGCGGTCACCGGCCGTACCTCCACAGCCGGTCAAGCTGGTTGGCCAGCGAGTACAGGCGGCCCGCATGCACGGCGGCCTCAGCGGCCAGCGCGCGCAGCTGCTCGGGGTTCAGGTCGCCGACGTCGACGACCTCGACCACCGGGTACGGCTCCGGCTGCAGCTCCCCGAACGGCGCCCACGACAGGCGCGCTCGCAGGAACTCGACCGGGCCGCGGGCCGTGTCGACCGTGGCGGACGTCCACTCACCGTTGTGGGTGACGTCCGCCAGGTGCACGACCGGGTCGCCCTCGTGCCCGAGGCACCAGACCGGCTCGCGCACGGTGACCGTCCCGGAGTCGAGCGTCTTCAGGCTGACGATGCGGTCGTTCACGTCACCAGCCCCGGATCTTCAGGGCCCGCCGCCGGGCGCGGGTCTCACGGGGCAGCGGCGGCAGGTCCGGCGTCGACTCCACGCGGGTCAGGTCCACCGGGTCGACCTGGTAGCGGCTGCGATTCACGTTGCTGTTACGGCGCGGCATCAGACGGCCTCCCCACGCTGCTGCGGGACGGACTGGGAGGCGTTGTGCAGGCGGGCCGTGCGGGCGGCGTGACGGATGGCGGCGGCGAAACCGACCAGCTCGTCGGCCAGCTCCTCAGCCATCTCCGGGGTGAGGCGTGCCTCGTCGGGCGTCTCGTCGTCGACGAGGATGTGCGCGGCGCGCAGGCCCGGCTCCGACGCGGTCGGGTCGGAGGCGATCCGCGCCGACCAGGTGGCGCGGTCGTAGTCGCTCGTCATGGTCGGCACGGTCACGCCGGACATGTCGCTGTAGTGGGTGATGTCCCCGAGGTCGTACTGGAAGTTGTCGACGTGGTCCTCGGTGCACCACAGCGGGCACTCGACGTACACGATCTGCTTCTGCTCACCGCGTCCGATGCGGGCCGGCACCAGCTTGAAGCCGGGCCTTATGGCCGGGAACGGGTGGACGTTGTTCGGGGTGATGGCAGACTTTGCCATGCGGTTCTCCTGTGTACGCAGGTAGATCCGTAGGCCCCGTTCTGGTGTTGGTAGCACCGGGCGGGGCCGCCGCCGTTTTCGGCGACATGGACGACAGTAGGGAACACCATGTTCCCTGTCAACAGGTCTGACACCTAGGCAAATGAATGATCTCTGGGTAACGTCATGTTCCATGGAAACGACGACTGCCACACTGTGCGCCATGGATAAGCGATCACTGGCGCAGCTCGCGCGCAGGTTCAGAGACGCCGAGACCCGAGCGGAGATCCTGCGGCAGGAGCTGGCCGCGGCTATTGCGCAAGCGGACGCCGACGGGGTCGCACAGAAGGACATCTGCGAGGCCACCGGCTACACGCGCCAGCAGGTTCGGCGGATCGTGAAGGCTGCGGACGGTGACGACCAGCAGTCCGCAACCAGTCCGCAGGACGATCAATAGCTACCGTCGCTACCAAACACCAGCCAACGCACAAAACCGCTGGTCAACGCGTTACGGTCCCTCCGCCGCAGATGGCAGAGGGCCCATTGAAGTTCGAGCTGTACTTCGACGTGTGACAGGCGCCGAAGCGGGCCGCACCCATGTGTGAGCTGCGCTGACGTGTGAGACGCGGTGAGGGCCGCCACCTGGAGTGCTCCAGGTGGCGGCCCTCGTCAGTTCGCCCCGGACGGGGCAGCCGCTACCGAACTCAGCGGACCACGATCACGACGGGGCCACCGCCGTATCCGCCGTATCCGCCGTATCCGCCATAACCGCCGAAGCCGCCGAAGCCGAAGTTGTTGTAGTAGCCGAACCGGTCGTTACCCCAGCCGCCGCGGTCGCGCCAGTCGTCCCCGCCCCAGTTCGCGGGCACGTTGGTGGTCGGGGTGGCTGCCGAAGCCGTGCCGGCTGCGCCGATGGCGGCGCCACTGGCCATCAGCACGCCGATGGCGGACATCGCGAAGAGACGCCGTGCGCGTGGTGCGTTCATGGAAAAGCCTTCCTTCCATCCCAGCGTGCGGAGCACGAGCCGGACGGATGGCCGCAGCCGCCGTCGAGGAGGTACGGCGCGGTCGTCGGTGTCGTCGCCTGACTGAGAGGCGTACGTATCAGCCGCGGTCCGTGTGGCATGTGGGCTGTCGGTTGGTGAGCAGGGTGTCGCCGTGAGGCGCGTCCCGGAGAGCAGCTCCCCCTCCAGGCTAAGCCCGCCCCCGATCACACGGCATCCTCAGCCGCAAGACGTACGGGGCCGACCGGGCGCCGTGGCTGCGGCGGCTTTTCGGACTTCCCCTGATCGCCGTTCACAGGGGATGATCGATCCGGGAACCGATGTTCGAGAGAGGTACACGGGGATGTCCGAACAGGACGGCACGGAGCGGGAGTTCGACCTCAGATGGGCGGACGACGCCGAACACAAGGAGCCTTCGGCGCGGGCCCGGATGCTCGCCGCGCGCTGGAAGAACAACCCACCCGCTCCGGTGCCGTTCCGCGCCGCCCCTGAGCACCTGACCCGCCGCCGGTCCTCGTGGGTGTCGACGGTCGTGGTGCTCGGGTGCGTGGTCGCGGTGATCGTCCTGCTGGGCTACATCAACTTCCGGGCCCCTTACTAGAGCGCCGCGGAGCCGGAGGCGGGATGAACGAGAACATCCGGGCCGGTGAGACGGCGACGGCGGCGCTGGCCGCCGGCGCGCCGTGTCGAACGAGGCCGTGGACGTAGCCGATCGCGGTACCGGGACCGGCCTCGACGCCTGTGTGCGCGCCGTGGGCCGGTACCTGCAAGCGGCTGGGTGGAGGGTCTTTGCCGGGGGGGAGGGGTGGGGGCGGCCGCTTCTTGGTGTGTGCGGGTGCACACTGGCAGTGGGCCCAGGCGTTTGCTGGGGTCGTAGTGCGGGGTGATGCACATGCAGAGCCGATTCCGAAGCGACCGGAAGCTGACCGTGCGGATGACGGTCACGTTGTTCCTGCTCGGATTGTTGTACGTGGCGTTCGTCGCCGCGTTGATCGTGTTGCTGAAGTCCTGGGTGCTGGTCGTGGTGATCGCGGCGGCGCTGCTGGGCGCTCAGTACTGGTTCTCCGACCGGGTCGCGCTCTACGCGATGCACGGGCGGGTCGTGGAACGCGAGGAGTATCCGGAGCTGCACGGCGTGGTCGACCGGCTGTGCGCGGTCGCGGACATGCCCAAGCCGGTGGTCGCCGTGTCCGGCATGGACATGCCGAACGCGTTCGCCACCGGGCGCAACCCCGACCACGCGGTGGTCTGCGTGACCACCGGGCTGCTGCGGCGGCTGGAGCCGGCGGAGCTGGAGGGGGTGCTCGCGCACGAGCTGTCGCACGTGGCGCACAAGGACGTCGCCGTGATCACGGTCGCTTCGTTCCTCGGCGTGATCGCGGGGCTGATCGTGCGGTTCGCCTTCTACTCGCAGCTCTTCGGCGGCGGACGGCGCGACCAGAACACCGCCGTCGTCTTCCTCGGGATCATGGGCGTCTCGGCCGCGGTGTACGCGATCAGCTTCCTGCTGATCCGGGCGCTGTCGCGGTACCGGGAGCTGGCCGCCGACCGCGCGGCGGCGCTGCTGACCGGGCGGCCCTCCGCGCTGGCGTCCGCGCTCACCAAGGTGACCGGTGACATCGCGCGGATCCCGACGAAGGATCTGCGGACCGCGCAGGCCTTCAACGCCTTCTACTTCACGCCGGCGCTCGGCCGTGGGCCGGATGTGACGCGGCTGTTCTCCACCCACCCGAGCCTGGAGCAGCGCCTCGAACAGCTGGGGCGGATCTCCGCCGAGCTGGGCGAGGCGGCGACCCCCGGAAAGACGTGACCATGGGCCTGCTGGACATCCTGCTCGGTCGTACACAGCCGGTCGCACCCGATCTCGACCGGCTGTTCGCGCTGCCCTCGGCGGCGGTGACGCTGGAGGCGGCGGCGTCCTTCACGCCGACCGGGCACGGCGCGGTGTGCTTCGCGACGGTCGAGGGGGCGGCGTTCGACCAGACGCACCGGGAGGTACGGGCGCTGCTGGACGCGGACTCCGAGCGGACCGGGCCGCCGGTCGAGCTGGAGCGGGACGCGTACGGGTACTCCTGGCTGGTGTCCCGCCGCGCCCCCGGCGAGCTGCCGCAGCTCGTCAACGATCTGCACGCGGTGAACAGCTCCATGGAGATCAACGGCTTCGGCCCGCAGCTGCTGTGCTCACTGGCGGGCTTCCATGACGACGCCGGGCGACGGCTGGCACTGGTCTACCTCTACAAGCGCGGCACCTTCTACCCGTTCGCGCCGCTGCCCGACGGGGGACAGCGGCGCGACAGCGCGCTGGAGCTCCAGGTCAAGGCCGCGCTGGCCGGTGACCTGCGGATGGAGGAGGACCTGGGGCGCTGGTTCCCGGTGTGGGGCGCCCCAGGGCTCTGACCCCGGCCCCGAGCCGGGGGCCGGGCTACTTGCTGGTCCGCTCCCGCTGCTGACGGCGGGACTCCAGCGGCCGCTCGCGGCGGTAGCGGCGCTCCCACTTGGCCTGCTGGTCACGGCGGTCGCGGTACGCCTTGTAGCTCGTGGGCGCGGGCCCGGGCGACGAGGGGGTCGTAGGGGCGGAGGTCTTCGTGGACGCGTCGCGCCCGTACTGCACGTAGAGGAACAGCACGGCGACGGCGGCCAGCCAGTAGAGGTGGTTGCCGAATCCCAGGACGACCAGGACGACCGTCCCGGAGACAATGATGGTGCCCATGACGGGACTCCCCGGGATGTGTGTTCTGCGGTGCAACGAGCGTAGCGCCGGGGGCATGGTGGCTCGCATCTCCTTTTCCGTGTGCGGGCGTGTGCGGACGGGGCGCCGTGAGTGAATGGCGCCATGAACGCCCTCTCGCACTTCGCGGCCGACCACGACGGCGAACGGCTCGGCGCGGTGGCCGGCGGTGATCCGGACGCCCCGGTGGCAGCCGTCGTCATGCATGGCGCGGGCCGGAGCGACAAGGAACGACTGCTGCCGCTGCTGGGCGAGTTCGTGGCGCGGGGCTGCCGGGGAGTCGCGTTCGACTTCTCCGGGCACGGCGAAAGCACGGGCGAGCTGCGGGAGTCGAGCCTGCGACGCCGCTTCGACCAGGCCGTGGCGGTGATCGACGCGCGGGTCCCGGCGGACCGGGCGCTGATCCTGGTCGGCTTCAGCATGAGCGGACAGACGGTGGCGGACCTCGCCGCGCACTACGGCGACCGGGTGACCGCGCTGGGGCTGTGCGCGCCCGCCGTCTACGCGGCAGAGGCATGGGACGTGCCGTTCGGGACGGGCGACGGCCCCTTCAGCGCCCTCATCCGGCGGCCGGGCAGCTGGCGCGGGTCGCCCGCGCTGGACGCGCTGCGGGCGTATCGGGGGCGCGCGGTGCTCGCCGTGCCGGGCACGGACGCGGTGATCCCGGCGGCGGTGACGGAGGCGGTCCACGATGCCCTGTCCTGCCGCACCCGGTACACGCGCTTCGAACTGCCCGCCGCGGACCACTCGCTGGGGCTGTGGTTCCGTGCGCACGGCGACGACCGGCGGGCGTTCGTCACGGCGCTGCTGAGCGAGGAGGGCGGCGTCGCCGCAGGTGGGGGGCCGTTGTCGGTGGGGGTCGGCAGGATGGGTGACAGGGCCTCGTCGTGAGCGGCGAGAGCGGTGCGAGCGGAACGGGTGGAGGCCGGGATGGGTGCTGCGGGATTGCCGTACGTCGGGGTGGCGGAGCGGCGGGCTCGGCTGGCGGTGCGGCATCGGCTGGCGGTGGGGGCGCGCGCCGGGCGGCCGGAGGAGGTCGCCGCGTCGCTGGTCGCGCTGCACGGTTCTGATCCCGCGACCGTGTACGTGGCGGTGGGAGCGCGACTCACCGAGGCGGCGAGGGCGGTCGCCGAGACCGAGCGGGCGCTGTACGCGGACCGGACGCTGGTGCGGATGCACGGCATGCGGCACACCGTGTTCGTGTTCCCGACGGAGCTGACCGCCGTGGTGCACGCATCCACGGGGCTCGCGGTGGCGGCGCGGGAGCGGGCCTCGCTGGTCAAGGACATGGCGAAGGCGGGGGCGCCTGACGCGGCCTGGCTGAAGGAGGTCGAGGAGTCGACGCTCGCCCTGCTGGCGCGGCGCGGGGAGGCCACGGCGGCCGAGCTGGCGCGGGACGAGCCGCGGTTGCGGGAGCAGTTCGCGTACGCCGTCGGGAAGAGCTACGAGGGCGTCCACACGGTGTCGACCCGGCTGCTGCGGGTGCTGGGTGTGGAGGGCAAGGTCGTCCGGGGGCGGCCGCTCGGCTCCTGGACGTCGAGCCAGTTCCGCTGGGCCCTGGCACCCGAGCATCCCGAACTGGACGTCGTCGGGGCGCAGGCCGCGCTGCTGCGGCGTTGGCTGACGGCCTGCGGGCCCGCGACCGAAGCCGACCTCAAGTGGTGGACGGGGTGGCGGGTGACGGAGGTGCGCAGGGCGCTGACCGCGATCGGGGCGTGTGAGGTGCGACTGGACGAGGGCACGGGGTACGTCGTCGAGGGCGACGTCGAGCCGGTGCCGGCACCCGTCGAACCGTGGGCCGCGCTGCTCCCCGCCCTCGACCCCACGGCGATGGGCTGCCAGAACCGCGACTGGTTCCTCTCCCCCGAGCTGCGCCCCGCCCTCTTCGACCGCAGCGGCAACGTCGGGCCGACGGTGTGGTGGGACGGCCGCGTGGTGGGTGCCTGGGCCCAGCGGGCCGACGGCGAGATCGTCTGGCGGGTACTGGAGGAGAAGGGCCTGGGCCGGGAGGCACTCGCGGCCGTCGAGGGCGAGGCGGAGCGGCTCCGGGAGTGGGTGGGCGGTACGCGGATCACGCCGCGCTTCCGGACGCCGGTGGAGCGGGAGTTGGCGACGGGGTGAGGGGTCCGCGCCGGGCGCCTCATGAACTCACTCCGGGCAGATCTGCGTCGGGTGCCGACGTGGATCTCGGCACCCGACGCCATCGCTCACGAGCTCACCGGCTCACCGGCTCACCGCGTGTACCGCATCAGCGCCCGCACCATGTGACACGTCGTGTCCGACGGCGGGTGGACGCCGATGAGGTCCGCGGTGCCGCGGATCGTCTCGTTGCGCGCCTGGTTCGGCATGTACACCCCCGAATCGAGCAGCGCTATCGCGAGGCGCATGGCCTTGAGCCGGCGGTTGTGCGAGATGTACCAATCGCGCGGACGCCCCGGCGGCAACGGCCGCTTCTCCACGGGTGCGCAGGGGAGGTCGAGCGGGACGGGGCGCTTGGCGGTGGACTGGGTCGGCAGCGGCTTCGGCTTCAGTGCGGCAGCGGGCACGGGCATCCTCCTGTCGCGGTCAGGGCGCCTACCGGACACCCCGGCGACACCCTCGAACACTGCTTCTATTCTACCGGCCCCCACTGACAAAAGCCCCTGGCCACAACGGCTTTCGGGGATGCAGTGACACACGGGGAAGACGAGTTTCGCGGGCCGTTCGGCGGCGTACCGTGGCGGCATGGAAATCTGGATCAACCCCGCCTGCTCCAAATGCCGCAGCGCCGTGAGTCTGCTCGACGCCGAGGGTGCCGAGTACACCGTCCGCCGCTATCTGGAGGACGTACCGACCGAGGACGAGATCCGCGCCGTGCTCGACCGGTTGGGGCTGGAGCCGTGGGACATCACGCGGACCCAGGAGGCCGTGGCCAAGGAGCTCGGGCTCAAGGAGTGGCCGCGTGAGACCGGCGCCCGCGACCGCTGGGTCACCGCCCTCGCCGGGCACCCCGAGCTCATCCAGCGGCCGATCATCACCGCGGACGACGGCACTGCTGTCGTCGGCCGCACCGACGAGGCCGTACGGGACGCGCTCTCCCGCTGACCCCCGCCACCGGCAGCCGTCACCAACTCCCCTGTGACGCAGGTTACTTCAACATATTCCCGTAACCACTGAGTAACCCCGTTCGGCATCTCGTACATAGCGGCGTACGCTCCCCTACCTGCCAGGAGGCGCGCATGTCGCGCAGGAGAACTCTCAGCACGAAGAAGAAGCTGGCCCTGCTGGTCAGCGCGGCCACGGTGGCGGGCGGTGGCGCCTTCGTCATGGCGAGCACGTCGAACGCCTCGCAGTCCGCGGCGAACTCGACGGCCTGCCAGGGATTCGCCACCGCCCTCGGCAACAACCAGCGGTTCATCGCGGATCAGCGGGCCGCCCCCGACGCGCAGTCCGCGGCCCGGATCGCCAACCGTGAGGCCGTCATCGCCCAGATCCAGCTTCAGCAGAAGGCGGCCGGGTGCGAGGTTGGGGAGTCGGCTCAGGACTCCCAGGCCGCGCAGCCCGGCCAGCAGGGCAACGGCGCGGGTCAGGGTGCGGGCCAGGAAGCCGGACAGGCCGGCGGCGGCGCCCAGGAGTCCGCGCCGCCCGCCGACCCCGCCGCCCCGGGTGACGACGCGGGCGCCGCCGGGGAGCAGGTCTGCAACGGCTCCACCGTGACGCTCTCGGGTGAGGCCGGTGCCCCGGCCGCGTCGAGCAACCAGTTCCCGGCCGGAACGAAGCTGAAGGTCACCAACCTGGACAACGAGAAGTCCACGACGGTGGAGGTCACCTCGGTCTCCGGCAGCTGTGTCCTGCTCAACAACGCGGCGTTCGAACAGGTCCGTGAGCCCGGCAAGTTCCTGATCCGCCGGGCCGTGATCGAGAAGGTGGGGTGAGGCCCGACAGCCCAGGGAACCGCTGAGGCGGCGACCCGCTCAGGGTCGCCCCCGTGTAGGTGTCACAGGTCCTGCCGGGCGGGGGCCCCGGGGGGCGGTCCGGGGCGTCCGGCGCGGATCGCCTACGCGGCGCCCCCGCGCCCCCCGCGG
>NZ_JBFBJT010000092.1:0-31066 GCF_040686175.1 Streptomyces sp. NPDC086077
TCCGCGCTCAGGGAAGTGTCGCGCGCCTTCGGAGAAACGCTGCCCCAGTCATCCGCAACCCGGAAGAAGGCCGCGGGCGACACATCCGCGGACGACGCTGCTGACGATGCTGCACGAGCCGCCGAGGCCGCAGCCGAGGCCGTCGCTGACGCCGCCAGAGCTGATGCTGTTCTCTCCGATGTCCACCCTCCGCCGCACCATCGCTGACCACGGAGCGGGAAACTGACCACGAACACCGTGGAGGCAGGAAGGAGGCACCATGCCCCGAAAGAGGGAGATCCGTGCGCCTGACCGCTTGCAACGCACCGCCACCGACGTGTTCGGCTGACGGAGATTGCGGCCGGGCCAGCTGACCGCGATGGAAGCGGTCCTGGCGGGCCGTGACACGCTGGTGGTCATGCCGACCGGCGCGGGGAAGTCGGACTGCCCATGGGCGGACCGTGACCTGTGGAGGGCCATGAGTTTCATGGCCGTGGCCGACCACCGCTCCGGCCAGGCTCTGGGCGGCGCGCGCGGTGGAGATGCCGGTCAGCTGCATGCGTTCGGCTGTCGGCACGGATGTGAGGGTGCTGATCTCGCGCAAGTCACCGATGTCCAGCAGCGCCAGCGGGCCGACAGCGTTCCAGCGGTGCGCCGTCCCCTCGGCGGTTGTCACTGCCCGAACCAACTGCTCCAGCGCCTCGCCACCGATGACCCCATCAGGCTCAACCTGCACCACACCGACCCGCATGACCCGCGAGTCCCCCCCTGTCACCACGGAATCGGCCGTCGGCACCCCGGACAGGCGCTGGGGGCTTCCTCGGCAACAGATCACCACTGCCGGCACCACCGCCTGCGGGACCGAGGAGTGCGAATGGCGCGTGGGCACCGATGCCGGGTCAGTCCTTGCCGCGGCCTGTCAGGGCGTCCCTGATCCGGTCCACCATGCCGACGCCGGGGGCCAGCAGCTTGTTGGCCGGCGGCGTGTCCGGAGCCGACGGGTGCGGCCGGGTCGGAGCGGTCTTCTTGGCCTGGCGAACCTTGTCGCCCAGCTCCATCAGCTGGTCCTCGGACATTGCCGCCCGCAGCCGGGGGAAGAGGTTGTCCTCCTCGTCGCGGACGTGGGAGCGGATCTCCGTCATCAGTTCGCCGATGAGCCGGTCGAACTCCTTGTCATCGGCATCGACGCTCTCCAGGTCCTTCATGGTCCGCTCGGCCTCGGCGTGGTCCTCGATCTCCTTGTCCGCGACCTTGTTGCCGTCGGACAGGAACTCGCGTGTGGCCGGGTAGAGGTATGCCTCCTCGGCGACCGAATGCCGCACCAGCTCCATCACGGCCTGATCGGCGTACACCTTGCGCTTCTTGTCGCCCGCGGGCAGGGCCTCGATCTTCCCGAACAGCTCCTCTACCTCCTGGTGATCGGTGGTCAGTTCCGCGATGACGTCCCCGCCATGTCCCATCGAGCGTTCCCTTCCTGTGCTGACTGGAATGTCCCGACCGTGTCTCCCCGGCCCCGCACACGCAAACCGGGGAGGGCATCCGGCGCAACGGAATGCCCTTCCTCTTCCACAGCCACGTGCCGCGTCCCTGCCGCCGCCGAAGCACGATTGCGTGTACGACGGCAGGGCACCCGGTCGCTGTGGCAGAGCGACCGCGGATCCTCCTGACGGGCTGGTTCAGCTTCCTGCAGGGTGAGGCGACCGCCGGGGACGTGCTGGCACTGAACCGGGTACAGGAGACGCTCCGGCAGGCGGGAGTGAACCACGACGTCGCCTGGAGCCCTGTGTTCCGGCCGGACGGGCCCTCCTTGGCGCAGGTTCGCCCCGAGGACTACTCCCACCTGGTGTTCGTCTGCGGTCCCCTCCACGGCCCACAGATCGAAGGGCTGCACCGGCGGTTCGCGCACTGCGTGCGGATCGCCGTGGGCACCTCCGTCGTCCACGCTGCCAGCCCTGCCGTCACCGGCTTCCACCGCGTCCTGGCCCGGGACGCTCCCGACACGGAACCGACGCCGGACCTGGCGGCCTGCGCACCCGCTCTCCCCTCCCGCCCCGTGGTCGGTGTGATCCTCACCCATGGCCAGCAGGAGTACGGAGCGCGTCGGCAGCACACGCGAGTCGCCGACGAGCTGACACGCTGGCTGTCCGGCCTGGACTGCGCCCCTCTGGAGCTCGAGACCCGGCTCGACGTACGCGACTGGCGGCTGAGTGCGACGCCCGCCCAGCTGGAGTCGGTGCTCTCCCGGCTCGACCTGGTCGTCACTGACCGGCTGCACGGCATGGTGCTCGCCCTGCGAGCCGGGGTTCCCGCGCTGACCGTCGACCCGGTCGAGGGCGGCGCGAAAGTGACGGCGCAGGCCCGCGCCTGCGGGTGGCCCGCACTGGTGCCCGCCGAGCGGCTCGACGAATCCACGCTCGATCGGTGGTGGGGATGGTGTGCGACCTCCGGCCGCCGGCTCGCCCGCGAGATCGGTGCCGGATTCCGCCAGGGTGCGGTCGTGGACGGCGCGGAGGATCTTCTCCAGTTCCTCCTACCGGGGTCACCCGTAACTGAGAGGGCGACGGGGCACCCGCATCTCATCCCCCGGCGGCCCGCAGCGAGGATAGTCCGTGACGACCGGTCCGCTCCGCGATGACGAGCAGCACATACTCTTCGAGATCGAACGCGCGCTGCGCCGCGACCGCCGCCTGGACCGGCAGATGCGTACCCTGGGTCGGCGTCGACGGCCGCGGCTGGGCCGCGTGGCGCGCTGGCGGCCCCGCCCGTGGACCGCAGCGGTTCTGCTGGTGGTGTCCGTCGCCCTCATGGCGGCCGGCATCGACACCTCGGAGCCAGCGGTGATCTGGACTCTCGCCGCGGTCTGGCCCGTGACCTTGTACTCGGTGTTTCGGCTGCTGTGCCGGTGGACGGAACCGTAAGAGTCCCTGCGCAGGAGGCTCAGTGTCGGAATCAGAAGCCGCGCGACGAGCGCGGCCTCGGCCCGCGGGGCGAACGCCGCGCGAGCACCGGCTGGAGCCACCGGTTGGCCTTCACTGATCGGGGCGATACAGCACGCGGCCCCGCTCAGCCCGTGTACCGGCGAGCGGTCGAGCGACGTTGGGAATCCTCCAGGAGCCGCAGCCGGGACTCGACCTCCGTCGGCACCACCCGGCGTTCCCGCAGCACCCACGGCAGCGCGGCTGCGGCCTCCGCGAAAGCCCGCAGGGACACCGTGTCGCGCGGGACCGTGCGGGCCAACTGCACGGTACGGCGCAACGCGGGTCCGACCGGGCGGCGAAGCCAGGTGAACCACAGCGTGTTGCGGATGCCGTGGCCCCGGCGCAGCGTGGCGTCCCTGGCGACCGACGGCTGATGATGGACGGTCAGGTGATCGGCGTACGTCAGCCACCAGCCGTCGGCGGCGAGGTCCGCGGCGAGCAGTTCCTCCTCGCCGCCGAGCCACAGCCGGGGATGGAAGCCGCCGGCGGCCCGGAAGGCGTCGGCGCGCAGCACCGTCGCCGCGGCCAGGAAGGAGCCGAGAGCCGGACCTGGCAACCAACTCGGCCCCACGATAGGCGAGTTGCGCAGCTCGGTGACGATCGGGTCTTCCGTGCCGTCCGGTTCGACGACGATGCGTGCCGTGACCGCGCCGACTGCCGCGTGCCGGTCGAGCAGGTTGGCGGCACCTGAGAGGGTGCCCGGCGACCACCATGAGTCGTCGTCGCAGAAGGCCACGTACGGTGTGTGCACGTGGCGCATGGCCAGATTGCGGCCGACGGCGCCGAGGTTGCGGCCGGGGAGCAGCAGCTGTACCTCCGGGTGGTGGCGGGAGACGGCGGCGGCGGTGCCGTCGACGGAGCCGTTGTCGGTAACGATCACGCGAGGGCGTTCCGGCAGCTCGGCCAGGTGGTCGAGGGTGCGCAGCAGTTCGGGCCGGCGGTTGTGGGTGATGACGACGACGGTCGTGCGGGGGTCGGTCATGCCGTTGCTCCGGTGGCTGTGGATGCGGTGTCCAGGGTGCGAGCGGCCCTCGACCTCCGGGCTGCGCGCCGGTGCGGCGGGCAGACACGCGAGGGCCTCGCACAGGGCGCGGCGGGCGGCGGGATCGTGGCGGGCCTCCGCGGTCAGGTCACGGGTGCGAGCGAGGGCGTACGGCAGGGGGCGCCGCAGCCACGCGGTGGGCAGGGCGTTGCGGAGGACTCTGACCGGGCGACCGGTGCGCGGCGGCGGGTCCGGGTGGTGGTGGGCAACGACGTCGGGGCAGTGCGTGACGCCCCCGCCGCGGGCGGCGAGACCGTAGGCGAGCAGGGTCTCCTCGGCTCCGAAGAGCAGCACCGGGTGGAGACCGCCCGTGTCCCGGTAGGGCGGCGGAGGGCGGAGGCCAGGCCAGGAAGCCGAGGACCTGCGTGCCGGCGAGGTCGGTCGCCGGGCCCGGCGGCGACGTGGCGAGCAAGTCGTTGAGCGGATCCGGTGCGGCGGCCGGGCCCGACCAGGGTTTTCACGGAGAGCAGGCCCGGTCGCGGGTGGGCTTCGAACAGGTCGGCTGAACGACTCAGGGCACCCTGCGCCCACCAGGAGTCGTCGTCGCTGCAGGCCACGGTCTCGTTCGTTTTCCTCGGTGTGCCAGGGCGGCCCGTCGATCTCGGGGGTGCCGGGGTGCGCGGAGGCGAGGAGCGGGCCTTGGGGCAGGGACTCCAGGAGCCGGTGGCCGGCAAGGCCGTCGCCGTGCAGGTCGACGGCGATGTCGGGCGGTGGCCTGTCCAGTCGCCGAGCGGCCGGAAGCAGCCCTCCGATGAGGGCGCGTTCGCGGCAGTCGGGTCCGCGGTCCGGGGTGACGGGCACGACGTAGGTGTGCGGTCCCTGCGCGAAGGCCGTGGTCCCCGGCCCGTGCAGGTGCCGGAGCAGGAGCCTCATGTCTCCCCCATCAGCTTCTCGACGGCGGCCACGACCTCGTGCCCGGTCACCGACTCGAGGCATGGGTGGCCGGGCACGGGGCAGGTACGGGCCCTGCTGTCCGCGCAGGGCGCCAACTGGTCACCGAGGAGCACGTACGGCACGCCGTAAGGCCGCCAGCGCTCGGCCGGCACCACCGGTGAGAAGAGCGAGACGACCGGGGTGCCGACGGCGGCGGCGAGGTGGGCCGGCCCGGTGTTGCCGGTGACGAGGGCCTCGGCCCCGGCCAGCACGCCGGCCAACTCGTCGGCGCCTGTGCGGCCCCCCAGATCGAGACCGTGCCGCCCGGCGACGTACGCGGTCAGGTCCCGCTCGTCCGGCCCGCCGGTCACGACCACGCGGTGCCCTGCCGCGGCCAGTTCGCGTACGGCCTCGGCGCTGCGTTCGCGGCTCCAGGCGCGGGCGGGGACGCTCGCGCCCGGGTGCAGCACGACATACGGCCCGGGGCCGGTCACCGCGGTGGCGCGGGGCGGATGCAGCACCCGCAACCGCCCGTCGTCGACACGGGGGAAGCCCGCGGCCTCGGCGAGGTCGAGCGCTGCCACCGCCTCGTGGGCGTGCTGCGCACGGTGATGGCGTACGTCGAGAAGGGAACCGGGATAGTCCTCGCTGTCCGCGGCGATGTGTCCGACACCGGCCAGGCGCAGCAACAGGGCGGTGGGCAGCGGGGACTGGTGGAAGGAGGTAAGGATCACGGCCCTGTCGGCGTCGATCGTGTCGACGAGCAACTCGACCTCTGCGCGGCCGACGGGCGGGGGGTCGAGGCCCACCCAGGGGGCGTCCCACACGAGGATGTGGTCCACGCCGGGCAGCAGGCGGGCGGCGGGTGCGCCCCGGGGGCCGACGAGCAGGGTGACGGTGTCGGCGCGGGCAGCGACGGCGCGGATGGCGGGCCCGGCGAGCAGCACGTCACCGAAGCTGTCGAGGCGGGTGACGAGAGCCTTCATCGTGGCCTCCCGCGGTAGTCGTAGGCGGCTTCGGTCGCCGGGGCGGTCCATGGCGGTGGCCCGGCCGGCACCGCGCGCACGGAAGTCGGCAGGTCCGGCGCCACCCGGCTCGCGCGCGCCGTGTCTTCCAGCCGCGTCTGCGGGGCGGTCACGATGATGCCGTGGGCGCTTGCCTGGCCGGGGTGGGGCAGCTGGGAGCGGTGCCCGAGAGCACACGGCCCGTACGCTTTGCGGCCCTGGAACCAGGCGACCACACCGTCGCGGGCCAGTTCCTCGGCGACTGTCTCAGCGTTGTCGTCGGGCTTGTCGTAAGGGATCGCGGCCTGGTCGAGCCAGGCGCGCAGATCGTCGTCGCTCCATCCGCGGCGAAGATCGTCGCAGGGCATCGCCCGCGGGATGTCCGCCACGTGCCGGGCCCCGCCGAGGGCGGCTTTGGCGTCCTCGGCCGCGGGCAGCGCCCATGCGCGCCCGTACGGGTCGCGTTCGGCGGCCTTGGAGTTCGCGACGCCGTTGAGGGCGACGCCGCCGGCCAGCTTGAGCGCCTCGCCGCCGGCGTCACGGTGCAGCCCATGGACGAGTTCGAACAGCGGCTCTTCGTGGTCCGCCTGGGTGCCGGCCGCGAGGTCGGCGTGCTCCTGCGTCCACTCCTCGCCCTTCGTCCGGGTGGGGCAAAGTCGGCCCGGTCGACGCCGTGGGCGCGGAAGCCGCCGTCGCCGGTCGGGTAGCCGTGTTGACGTAACTGGGGCAGGAAGCGCGGCTTGTCGTGGGAGGCGAGCGCCACCATGTGACCGTCGACGACGCGAGCGGCGGCCGGGGCGTGGAACAGGGCGCTGCTGCCGAGGATGCGCATGGGGTGTAGCTCCGTCCCCAAGAGGCTCGGGTGACTGCTGTTGCGCGTCTGCGAGTGCCTGTCCTGCGGTTGTCTCAAACACGTGGACACAGCCGGCCCCAGCAGCCACCGTCGTTCCTCTCAGCACCTTGGCAGCCACTCTGCGGCGCGCAGGGTCATCGACGGCCGTTCGACGCACCGTACGTCCAACGCCTTGCTCCTACTCGCCGTACGCCGTCGTCGGACAGCGGTCGGCTCGTAAGCCCAGCGCAGCAGGGCGCCGAGACCACCTGCCGGAACGTCCGCACCGTCCCCCTCGGGAGGAGGAACGATCAGTACGTCGGCGGTGGTGACGGCTGCCGCCCGGAGCGGCGCGTCGTCGGCCCGCACCGGACTCGGATCGTTCTCACCCAGGTTCTGCACGTCGCTCCGGCGCACCGCCACCTTGTCCGGAGCGCCGCCCACCCATGTCTCACAGGCCAGATCCGTCCCGTCGGGCCGGATGAGCAACGTGTCGATGCGGTGTTCCCGAGCGGCTTCCGCCGGCGCCGGGACACCCTCCACCGCGTCCGTCGGCCTGTCGGTGCCCACCCGTCCGGCGCGGAAGCGGCCGAGCACCTCCTCGACGCGGCGACGGGTGTGCTGCCGCCGGGCATGCTCGACGGCCTCTTCGAGCACGGCGGAGGAGAGCCGGCGGCGCGGCCGCCGTGCTCGGTCTCGACTGTGACCTGCCGGATGGCCTCGGGAAGCCTTGCGTGTACGGTCGGCCGTTCGCGGGGGTCGCCGATCAGGACGACCAGATCGGCACGGGACTCCTCGTACGCCGAAACCAGCGCTTCGGCGATCTCGGCGGCATTGCGCTCCCAGGTGTCTTCGACCTTGAGCTGGAAGTGCCGCTCGGACCAGTCGGCCGAAGCCGTACGGTGAACCGGCCACTGCCGCCCCTCGACCTGCCCGGCGTCCTGCGGATCCACCACGACCTCCTCGGAGGCCACGTGCTGCAATAAAAGTCCCTCCCCGGCACCCACATCGTGGCGCTCACCCACGGGTACTCGGAGTGGAACGGCGATGAAACCACCGCCCCCACCAAGGAAGGATCGTTCCCATGACCCAGCATGTCAGCGACGTCATGACGAGTGCCCCGGTGACTGTAGAGCCGCAGACCTCGGTGACGGCTGTGGCCCGGATGATGCGGGACGAGAACATCGGCGCCGTTCTGGTCACCGAGGGCGAGCGATTGCGCGGCCTGGTCAGCGACCGCGATCTGGTCGTACGTGCGATGGCCGAGGGCGGCGACCCGAACAACACAACCGTTGCCGACGCGTGCAGCGCCGATCTCGTCACGGTGGGACCCGACGACGACCTGCGCATCGCGGTGGAAGTGATGCGCGAGCATTCCGTGCGCCGCGTACCGGTGGTCGACGAAGGGCAGCACCCGCTGGGCATCGTCTCCATCGGAGACCTGGCCATCGAGCATGACCCGGACTCGGCACTCGGCGACATCAGCGCCGCGCCCCCCAACCAGTGACGCGTGGCGATCAGGCTGATCGGCCTGGTGGTGCCCCTGACCGTGTGACGCCCCGAGCGTGTTCGGGCGCCACACGATCAGGGGCGCCGCCAGGCATCGTCGGGGAGGTGGCTGCCCGCCTGCGGGCCCATCCGAAGCATGCCTCCGTCGACCGCCCAGGAAGCGCCCGTGACGTAGGAGGCATCCGGGCCCGCGAGGAACGCGATCACGGCCGCGACCTCGCGGGCGTCTCCGGGGCGTCCCAGCGGCACACCAGGTCGCCGCTCCGCGTTGACGTCGGCGTCCTCCTGACCTGTCATCGGCGTGGCGATCTCCCCGGGAGCGACGGCGTTGACGGTGATCCCGTGCTCGGCCAGCTCCAGCGCCATGACCTGGGTGAGCAGCCCGAGCCCGCCTTTGGCCGCGCAGTACGGCGCCGCACCGACGCGTGGCTGGTGCTCATGGACGCTGGTGACGTTGATGATCCGGCCGCCGTCGCCCTGCGCGATCATGTGGCGGGCGGCGCGCTGGGAAAGCAGGAACGGACCCACCAGATCGACGTCGAGGACCTGGCGCACGGTGCTGAGATCCAGTTCGAGGAACGGCGTCATGGTGCCGGTCCCCGAGTTATTGACGAGTACATCGATCCTGCCGAGCCGCTCGGTCAGCCCGTCCACGACGTCAGCGGCCTCCGGTAGGCGGGTGTAGTCCAGTTGCTCGATCTCGGCGCGGCGTCCTGTCGCGCGGACCTCATCCGCCGTCCGCTGCGCGCCTTCGTGGTCGCGGTGCCAGGTGACGCCGATGTCCAGGCCGGCTTCAGCCAGCCGGACCGCGGTTGCCCGGCCGATCCCGGAATCGGAACCGGTGATCAGGGCGACGGGCGTGGTGTGCGGGTCCATGGCGGCTCCAAGTGACTGAGGGCTCAGGCAACCGTGGCGGCGAGGAGACGGCTGCCGGGGCAGGTAGTTGCTTCAGGGGCTCGCCCGTGTGGATGCCGGACCCGCACCCTGCGGTCCCCTGGGTACCCGCACCGCCGACGCGGTACCTTGCGGTCGCCCAATGACGTGGGAAACCTGCGTCGCAACAGCATCACACAGCGTGGCGGTCGGCGGCTTCCTCCTCCGCGCGCTGGTGATCGTCTGCGGCTACTGGTTCGCCGCTCGCTCGGCTTCGTCGTTCGGGTCCGCGGTCATCTGAGCTAGTGCTTCCGTTGGTTCGTTGTGGCGCGCCTGTATGCGCGCGATGACGCGCTCCTGTCCCAGCTTCTTGGCCTGGCGGAGCTTGGCTTCGGCAACGAGTACGGGAACCCAGAACAACCAGCCCCACAGGCTGAATTCCAGCACGCCACTCCACACCAGTGCCTTGTTCAGGCCGAACGACGCGACGAACGTGAGCACATACGCTGCGACCCGGTGCGCGAGAAGCAGGCGCAGCGGTGCGTTCCGGCCCCCCGCAGCAGCTCAACCGCCGCGGCAAGTTCAGCGGCCCGGAGGTCTTCCCCTGTGTCCTCGCTGGACTCGCCACGAGCGGCTCGCCGCAGCGCGTCGGTGACCAGCACGCTCTGCTCCGCTGTGGCTGCCCTGCTGACGATCAAGCACCTTCTGACGTACTCAGCGCCGTTGTCAATCACTGCTTGATCACGAACACCGGATCAGGTTGATCGGCACCAGCGAGGCAAGCGGCTTGTCACACACCCTGACAAGCTCCGGAAGCTCATTGGATCAGGTCGGTGTGCGGGTGCTCGGGATGGGTGGGGCAAACGTAGAGCTGCATGTTGTCCGTGCTGCCTACTTCCACCTTCGTCGGCTGCGCGGGGGACTGCCCGGCACGATGACTGGCGGCGTAGGCGGCGTCTTGGTCCTCGTACGGCGCCCAGCCGCGCAGCTCACCACCGTCCCATTCGAAGGACGCGATGGTCAGCAGCGGGACCATCTGAGCGTCGCAGACAGTGCAGTATCGGCGGTACGGGTCGGTGCGGCCCCATGGCGGCCAGCCCCCGACCTTCCATCCGGGAGCGTCAGCCAGATTGCCGTCATAGAACTCCTGCGGACAGTCCGCGTACGAGCCGTCCACGCCCACGCCGGCTGCCTGCCATCTGCTCCAGTCCCCCACCGCCAGCCGCGTCTCCGGGCTCAGATCGAGGCTGTTGGGGTATTCAGTGATTTCTTCCGGGGCCAGCAGACACGGCTCCGGCACGTAGCCTGGGTAGTTCGCCTCATAGGGTTCCGGTGGCGTGGCGAGGACGTCGACGACCGAGGCGGCGGACCGCCAGAACACCGCGGTCGCGGGCTTCCAATCCGGATCATGGTCGTAGGGACACCAGAGGACCTGGAGGAGATCTGCCTGTCCGGGCGGCCGCAACAGGGGTATGTCGCGCAGATGCAGCTGGGCTACGGGCAACATGGGGACCGGGCACTCCGATGGCCAGGGAGGGCCGGCGTCGAGTCGCTCCGCGAGCCTCGCGGCATTCTGTTCCTTGCTGGCCTCCTCCTCGGGCGTGAACGCGGGACCATGGGGATCATGGTGTAGCCGGGCCAGCCTGCGCCTGTCCAGCCGTACGTCTGCCGGCGACTGGCGGAACCCACTGTCACGGTGCAGGTGCGAGTCCTCGCAGTGCGGCCATGGTTCATCGGCCGGCCACAGCAACGGCCCACCGACCGAGCTGTCCCGGACCGAAGGCGATCCCGGGCGGGGATGCAGCCGGATCGCAGGACGCGCCAACTGAGCCAGCTCGGGAAAGACCGCGGTCACCTCGACAGGCCGTGGCGGAGTAGTTCGTACGAAAGCCATGCCGGTGATCCTGCCATCAGCCACCGACAGTGCTCTGCCGCCTCAACACGGTCACCGCTGAACTGGTTGCAACGCCCAGCTCCCGAAAGCTTGGGCTAGAAATCGAGATCCAGGTAGTCGATGTCGTTGATGGCTACGTCCGAAAGGCCCATGGCGCGAGCACCACCGTCCTGGAAATACACCTCTTTGAATCCGTCGGCGATGATTTGACGCATCTGCTGATCGCCGGCTCCGGCGTCGCGCGCCTCGAACAGGCGGCGGGCGTGCTCCGGGGCGAGGTGCACGGTGAGGCGGCGGAAGCGTCCGTCGTCGGTGGTGCCGACCGGTGCGGTGTACCCGAAGCGGGCCCGCGTCTCCACCGTGATGCCGCCCGTGCTTGCGGCTTGACGCTGTCGGCGCTTGCGCACGCCGGGCTGCCACCGGGCCCGCACCGCGTCATCGATCCTCGCGGCGACGTCGGCGCGGGCGTGCTTGCGGGCGCCGCGCCGGTACCGGTTGACGGAGTCGGCGGTGACGCCGATCTCCTGAGCGACGGCCTTCGCGCTGCCCAACTGCTTGAGCAGGTAGCCGATCTTGCCCTTCAACGTCTTCGGCGGCTCCCGGGTGAACGACTCCCGGGCGGCCCGCTCGATCGCGTCCTCGATCTCTCCGGCCACGGTTCAGCTCCCCTCACGGGTGAAGTGCTTGTCGTTCGGGTCGACCGACCGGGTGCGTCGGTGTCCTGACCACGGGCCTACTCGCCCTCGTCCAGTACGGCGTCGCCGCCCTTGATGTGGCGTGCGGGGTTGAGACCCTGCTCCATCAGGTCTACCGCCCACATCATCGGCTGGACGCCCTCCATCTTGGCCAGGCCCGGCGTAGGCCCGAGGCGGAACCCGCCCGGCTGAGGCTTCCCGCTGGCCGCGTACGGCAGGATGTCCAGCGGACTGGCGCCGGGCGAGGGGTACACGACACAGTCGGACAGCACGGCAAGCGGGTACAGCCCTGTCATCTTCGCCATGTTGCTGAGCTTGCGGTGCATGTTGACCCGGGCCTTGCTGATGACGGCGGCGCGGATGTCAGGGCGCCAGGTGGGCCGCTCCAGGGCCGGCCACCGCTCGCCTTCCTTGTAGTGCTTGCCCTGGGGGCGCTCGCGCAGTTTGCCGACGCCGCCCTTCACGGTTGCCTTGATCGCGGACAGCACGGCGACCAGGGCCGGGTCGATCTGCTTGTGCCGTTCCATCGCGGCGAGGAACTCGGCGTCCGTGAGGTCCCGGGTAACGCCGAGGTCGGCGAGGGTGTCGACGTAAGCGTTCTTGAGGCGGTCGTGCCACGGGTCCAGGTACGCGCCGGTCTCCCGGCGTAGATACGCCTCCAGGGGCTGTACGTTGTGGCCGAGCTCCTGGGCGTAGGCGACGGTGTGTGTCTGGTACCAGGCAGGTCCCGTCGGGCGGGTGCCGTCCGGCGTGAACGGCGAGGGCAGGCGCGGGTCCAGCTCGATGTGGGAGAGGTCGACCAGCCAGGAGCCGGGGATCTTCGGGTTGAATTTCGGGGCGTGGAAGTGGTCCGGGGCGGACAGGCCGACGACGAGGCGGGCCGCAGCGGCAAGGAACGCGGTGTTGAGGTCCAGGCCGACCGCGTACGGCAGCATGCACTCCGCGTCCGTGAGCCAGTCCACCGGCCGCACCCACTGGTACGCCTCTTCGTTGAGGAACCCGCCTCTCCAGCCGGTGTTGACGACGACGGGGTGCTCCGGCGTGGCCTCCGGCGGTGCCGGGTCGATAGGCTCCGTGCCCAGGGATCCGGGATTGTGACCGGGCACCCAGTTGCCGGTCGCTTCGTCCCGCTCGGCGCGCGTGGGGGGGCGCAGCGCCGTCATCAGCTCCAGTCCGGAGACGGCCGTGGAGCCGCGCGGGGTGATGACCCGCTGGGCGTAGAGGGCGAGGACGCGCGCGATGTCGGCCGGTTCCATGTCGACGACGCCAGGCCAGGACCGCTCATCGAGGGCGTCCCACGAGAGGATCGCCAGCTGCACGCACCGCCGCTCGCGTCGCTGAGCCTTGCGGTAGATCCGCGCCCACGGGCCGAACCCCCGCTGCGTCAGCTGCCACTTCGCCTTGGCGACCTGCTTCACGACCGGGTGGTCGGCGGGCAGGCGCAGGGAGCGGCGCTGCTCGTGGCCCTCCAGGCGTTCCGGCAGCCCCAGCTTCACGGCTGCCGCGGCGGTGAGCACGATCAGCGGGTCGCTGTCCTTGCCGTGACGGTGCAGTTTGGCGGCACCGAGGCCGGAGTCGCGCAGCGTCCACTCCACCAGCTCCGGGATCGTGGTCGCGGGGCAGTCGAGCACGATGCCGTCGACGCCGTACGCGGAGCCGTCACCGTCCAGGACGGCGAGCGGGCCGTGGGGAAACCGCGAGTCGAGGGCGGGCTTCCCGGCCCTCTGCTCGGCCGGACGTCGCGAAGACGTCGCCGGGCGCGCGACCGTGCGGGCGGGGGGCCCGGTGGAGGCCTGCACGGCGGGGAGCTCGGATGAGGCCTGGGCAGCAGCGACCTCCACCGGCGTGGCGCTCTCCCGTTCTTGGGCGGGCCGGCTGGTGGAGGTGGCCGGCGCTTCGGGCTGCGGCGTGACTGCCGGGGCGGGCGCGCCGTGCGGGGGGGTACTTCGCTGCCCAGCCGCGCAGCAGTCGCTGGTACGCCTCCAACCGGGGCGGGCGGGGTTCGGAGCGGCCGTTCTCCCAGTTCTTGACGCTCTGCGTCGTGCTGCGCAGCGCGGCCGCGAGGCGGGCCTGGGTGATGCCGGCTGCCTCGCGCAGCCGGGCCCGCTCCGCCGGGGACGGAAGCTGGGGTTCCTCCTCCAGCAGGGCGTCCACGCTGGCGAACAGCTCTTCCTCGGTGGCCATAGGCGTCTACCTCCCAGCCGCACCCTAGCATCGATTAACCCCCAATTTAGCCTTACGTTTAACTTACTCGGATGGATCTGCTAGGTTGACGACGCGTTGCGCAGACCACCGTGCGTCGCATGAACAGTGGCACCGTCCAAGGAGACGCACGTTGCCCGACAGCCGCAGAGTTCTGTATGTCACCGACCTCGCCTACCAGGCCCGGGGACGGCGCTATTGCGACGAGGACATATGGCTGACCTCACGCCTGCGCGACCACTTCGATATCGCACTGTGCCACCCGCTGGAAGCCGCCGCGCTGATGGACGCCTTCGATGTGGTGGTGGTCCGCAACAGCGGGCCCGTGCTGCACTACCAGAACGAGTACGACGCTTTCCGGGGGCAGGCCACGGCCCGCGGTACCCGGGTCTACAACCCGCTGTCCGGTCGGGGCGACATGGCCGGCAAGCAGTACCTGCTGGACCTGACCGCCGCCGGATACCCCGTCATCCCCACCATCGCCCGGTCCGAGCACCTGCATCTGCTGCCCGAGACCGACCAGTACGCGGTCAAGCCGAAGGTGGGCGCGGACTCGATAGGCCTGACCTTCGTCCCCCGAGAGCAGCTGGGTGGCATCGCCTACGGTGACATCCTGGTCCAACCGCGCGTCGACTTCCGCTACGAGGTGTCCTTCTACTACATCGACGACACCTTCCAGTACGCCCTGCACGCCCCCGATCCCGAGCGGCGCTGGGAACTTGAGCGCTACGAGCCCACCGACGCCGACCTGACCTTCGCTGAGCGCTTCCTCGACTGGAACACGCTCGACCACGGCATCCAGCGCGTGGACGCCTGCCGCACTCGGGAAGGCGAGCTGCTGCTGGTCGAGTTGGAGGACCTCAACCCATACCTGTCCCTGGGTCTGGTGTCCGACCGGACCCGTGACTCCTTCGTGGCGCACATGACGGCATCCCTCCACCGGTTCCTTGACGCTCATCCCCACGTCTGAGGCGGCAACGACGGTGACCTGCAGTCCAGCGTCGAGCCGGCCCTGGCCCCCATCACCGTCAAGGGCCCCACGGCACGCATGAGTGCGGACACCGCCCCAGCCGTGCAGCGGCGTATGGGGCTGGGCACCTGGCCGACACCGCTCGAACCGGCGCCCCGCCTTGCGGTCGCCATCGGGCTGGAACCCTCGGATCTACGGGTGAACGGGACGAGCTGTCCTGCCGGTAGGCACCGGCCAGCCGGTCGGACACCGCGCTGTCGTCATCGTTCGACGCAAGGCTCACACCTGGCCAACGACGCTCCTCGGCGATGAGTAGTACGGTCCCTCGCCAATCCGTGATGACGCCGCTGGACTCCCGGACTCACGTCCGCCAGGTGCTTCACGGCAGCAGCCCCCGCCGGGGCCTGTGGGGGCTACGGCGGGGGATGACAGGCGATGAGCTCAGCAGGGCTGTCAGACGTCGTACAGGTTGACGGTGACTGATCCGTCGTCGCCCGAGACGGTGTAGCTGCCGGGGCCGTGGACCGGCACGCAGCCCGCGGCGAGTACGTCGTCGTCGTTGATGCCGGTGTCGTCCTCGTTCACGACGGCGCAGACCTCGGTGACGGGGTGGTCGGCGAACCTGATCTCGTAGGGGGCGGCATCGGGGTAGCGCGGAAGTGTGGGTGTGTTGAGGCCGACGTCCGGGTGCTCCCACCGGGCGGTCTGCTGGCCCCAGGGCGCCTGTAGCCAGACCCTTCCGTAGGGCTCGGGCAGGTTGTTGCCGTCCTGCTCCTGCGGGTTGGAGAAGTCGATCGAGTACAGGACGGGTCCAGGTGCCGCCGCCTGTGCAGAGGTGGCAGCCCCGCCGAGCAGCAGCAGTGCTGTCGAGGCAACGGCCGCCAGTCGGCCAGTGGACGTGAAACGCATCCCTCTCCCCTTTTCGCTCAGAGTAGTCATGCGACTACCCAGAGAGATTAGGAGGAGATGGCAGCCGATCGTCGGGCCCGGTGCCCAAACCACTCAGGTGACTGACGCGGGAGCTCACCCCCGCATGCCGGGCGTACACACTGCTGCCGCTCCGAGTCCGGTGCGCCCCAGCGGCTTCTCGATGCCGTCGACGCCCTTGCCCTTATGGACTCCCCGCACTTGTGGACCGACTCCGGCCCCGCGCGTGGCGGGGCCGGAGTCGGTCGATTCGAAGCGGAGCGCCGTCAGCCCTGGCGCGCCTTGAAGCGCGGGTCCTTCTTGTTGATCACGAACGTCACACCCCGGCGGCGCACTGTCTGCGCCCCCGGCTTGGACTTCAGTGAACGCAGGGACTTACGTACCTTCATGACTCTGCACCTCCTGTGCGTGGCTGGGGATTCGCCTACGCCTTTGCGGCGACAGACGGGGGGCGTCGTGCCGTGCTCCCGCCAGGGCATCCGGCAGAGGTCGCCGCCGGTGGCACCGCTCAGCGTTCCTCACGGAAGAGGACGTGCTCCCCGGCCACCGGGTCGTACTTGCGCAGGACGAGCCGGTCGGGGTCGTTCCCACGGTTCTTGCGCGTCACGTACGTGACGCCGGTCCCGGCCGTCGACTTCAGCGTGACGACGGGACGAGTGGCGTTGCGTGCCATGAGGCCTCCTTTCACCCACGGATCGCGACTGGCGGGTGCATGCCATTCGCTGTCGTGAACAACAGCGGCCTTCGCCGTCGCATTCCCGACCCGGCACCGAGACGCCCTCCGCCGCACGGTTCCTCTCGACGGCCCACTTGCCACCGCCGACGGACGTGCCGTGGTCTGCTCACGACGGTCCCGGCAGCCGCTGATCGCCACCATGGCGGCGTCGTCACCCAGCCCTCCAGGAAGGCGACGAGTTCGGCCAGGTCCGCCTGACGGTGGGCCGCGCCACGGAACGCGCCGAGCAGGAGGGCAGCGTCCCCGACCGCCTCAAGGCCCTTCCCGTGGACGTCGCCGATGACGATCCGGGTGCCCAGCGCCGTCCGGGCGGCGGCATAGAGCCGCCGAGCTGCGCTTCGCGCTCGGCTGACAGGTGGACGGAGGCGATGCGCAGCGGGCCGACCGCCGAACCGAGGCGCCGACTGACAGGCGACCCCGGTCGACGTCGGCGGCCGTCAGCCCGCTGACCAGCTGATCCGGCACGGTCTCAGCGACACGCGCATGGATGCCGGGCTGGCCGGCTCGCGCACTGCGGCCTCGACACGTCCGCGAGCAGGCCGGCTGAGCCACTGCACCCAGCGGGACGAGCCTCGCCTGGCGTATCCCGAAATCGCGTGAACCGGCCCTTCCGGCCGCCGGGGGACGGCATGATTTCCATGGCTACCCCGCTGCCGGACATCGGTCGCACTGCGCCCCGAATCTCCTGGTGCCGCACAGGGGAGCCTGAGCCGTTGGGGGCAGGCATGAGATCAACCGCGTATGGACGTCTTCTCGTTGTGGCGGGACGTCTCGGGCGACGCCGCCTACGTCCGGACCGGGGGGCGGTGGCTTCCCCCGGCATCAAGCGGATCGCAGCACTCATCGACGCATTTCTCGAACACAGTGCGGATCTCCCGGATGCACTGCGCCGTGACCTCCTGGAACTCGAGGGGGTCCTCGGCGGGGTGACCGTCGCAGATGCCGACGACTCGGGCAACGCGGGGTTCTCCTATGTACGTTCGATGCTGATTCGCATTGTCCGACACCCCGGGCCACGCGACTCGTTGCCGCCGGCCGACAGGCGGCTGGCGATCCTCTACGAACTGCTCGGGCGCGAATATGTGCGATTCGCCGACTGGACCACCGCGGCGGAGTGCTTCGCGGGAGCCGCGATCTACTGGCCCACGCGTCGGCACAAACGCCGGACCTACTGCCAGTTGGTCGTCCTCACCATGAAGGCAGGAGACCGGGACGGCGCGCTCGACCATCTGAAGACCACCGAAGGGGCGAGTCACGGAGCGTCCGCCGTCTTCCATCGGATAGCCGCGCGGGTGCTGGATGAGACGCCGGGCGTCGGCGCGCACGACGTCGCCGGGATCGATCGGGTTCGCAAGCTGGGAATCATCCCGTACACGTACCTGGCCTCCTGTTTGGCGGAGCGCCTCGCCGAGGACGCTCAGCCGGAGCGGGCGTTGAGGCTCCTGACCTCGGCGATCGGGCGGCTGACCGTGGAGAAGGCCGATTACTGGCTGATCGGGGAGCTGGAGCAGAGGGCCGCGGCGATCTGGGTGGCCCTGGGCCGCTACGAGGAAGAACTTGGTCTTGCTCTCGCCGCCTGGGCAAAGCTGGACGCTCAGCGCTACCGCGCCTGCTCGCACACGCAACGTGTCGCTCTCTGGGCGAACTTCGGGCCATCGAGGCACGCGGCGCTGGCATCGGCGACTGCCCTCGGAGACGGCCGGGCCGTGGCCGAACTCATCGAGTCGTGCCGACTCCAGTCCATGATCGGAACGGTCGTCGAGGTCGATGCCGAGGAGGAGACCTCGAAGCTCGCGGACAGCGGGTTCAGCACGTCGGCGGAGGCGACCGATGCGGCGGAGAGCAGCACACCGCTCGTCTCCCAGGCACTCTTCACCGCGCTCGACGACGCGTTCGGTGCGACGCTGCTGCACTTCCCCTCGCCCGTGTCCTTTCAGGGCACGACGCTTCTCATGCCCCACTACGGCGACGTCCTGCCCGCCGAGAGAGCGCACGCACTCGCGCCCCGGCCTCTGGACGAGGCACTGCCCGCGGGCCTCTTCTGGTCCTCGCACATCGAGGACGGCTACCTCTTCTGGTTCGCCGCCCTGGACGCGAAGCCGATCGGATACGGCAAGGAGGACCTCCGGGAGCGGGGCCGGGTCAAACCGGTACTGCTGGCCCTGGCCGGGCAGGCCCAGTCGTCCGAACCGAAGACCTGGAGCCTGTTCCCCTACCGGCGCGGACCCGGCGACTACTACGAGCCCTACACACATCTCGAGAGCTGGAAGTCTCCCGAGGAACAGATCATCACCCGTACGGTCGGCGATCTCCTGCCGCCACGACTGGTCGAGGAACTGAGCGCGGCCACGGAAGCCGATCCGCTGCCACTGACGATCTCCCCGGCACGCGAACTCGCCTGTGTGCCCTGGCCGATCGCGATGATCCCGGGGACCGAGCATCGACTGGTGGAACGGGCCGCACTACGGATGTGGACCTCCACTCCCACTCAGCTCATGCGCTCGGCGCGCGGCGCGCGGACAGGGCAGCCTTCCTCATCACCCGCACCGTTCCTGCTGGCATGCGACAACCCGGACGGGACGCTTCGTGAGCGCACCTCGGAGTCCGTGGTACGGAGCGCGGCCACACTGCTGGAAGCAGTGGGGTCTCCCGTGCCCGCCACCAAGGAAGCCCTGCTTCAGGCGCTCCACCGGATCGGGCCTTCGGCCCAGGGGCTGTTCTTCTACCGCGGACACGCGGTGCACGACTCCGACCCGGCGTGGGCGGCCCTTCCCCTGGCCGGGGACGACTTCGTGAGCTCGGGGGAACTGTTCGGCAGCCTCGACGACGGCACACCGTTCCTGCCGATGCCGCAACGGGTGGTCCTGTCGTGCTGCTCCAGTTCGACCGCCTCGTCCCTCGGCGGCGAGGCCATCGGGCTCGCCGCCGGTGCCGTCCAGTCGGGTGCCGACCAGGTGATCGCCACGTCCGTCGACATCCTCGACTCGTCGTTCACCGAGGTGTTCGAGGACCTGATCGTGGAGGGCATGCTGGAGCGGCCGCAGGGCGATCACGCAGCCCTGCTGAGAAGGCTTCAGCTGCGGATGCTCAACGAGTGGAAGATCTGCTCACTGCGCGGAACGACTGACACCGGCGACGACGTCCGTGACCCGCACCCCGTCATCTGGGCCGCTTACCAGGCGTACTGACACAGTCTCGTCCGCGCGCACCGCACGGCCGACTCCGACACCTATGAAAGGGCGACTCTTGATTGCCGTAGCCATGCCGTCCGAACTCGCCGACGCTCTCGTGCGTCAGAGGCTGGCGATCCGCCCGGGCACTCGGGGCTCCGCCGCCGAGATCGCCCTGATCGGTATCACCGTGACCACGACCACCATCAGCCTCCTTCAGGCACCGGACACCTTCCTCCGGCTCACGGAGCTCATCCGGAACACCTTCGGCCGCCCCACCGGCATCACGGTCCAGATCACGGCGAAGGGTGAGAAGGTCAACATCGAGATTCCCGCCGACAACGGCATGGACGTCGCCACGGTGGCCCGGCGGATCCAGGACGCCCTTACGGAGGAAGACGACTAGAGGGTGTCGGCGTGGCTGGGGATCCGCATCGCGGGTGCACGCCGGCACCAAGTCCGGACGGGGGCTCGGTTACCCGTGGCCGGCGGACATCCGTCGGTCGGCGGTCCCGGCATGTTCGCCGTCGTCGGATCAGGGAGTGACGATGGCGAAGTCGGGGTCCAGGGCGGAAAGGTGGCCGAGCAGTGCGGACAGTCTTCCCGGATCGCCGGTGATCTCGACGTCCGAACGGCCGGCCAGCTGATCGGGCGTGACGGTGCCGAGACGGCGCGGAGGGCGGCTTCGTCGAGCGTGATCGTGACCTCCGGGTCGGTAGCCGCGGGACCGGTGCCGGTGGTGTGGGGCAGGACGCCGTTGCGCAGGCGCGGGGTGGCGGGTTCGCCGTCCGTGAGGTCGAAGCGGACGGTGATGTCCGCGTCCCAGGCACGCGGCCCGTCGACGCGAATGGCGAGGGAGTCGACGAGCTGCTCCAACGTCAGAGCCGCCAGCAGGTCCGGTGCGACGGTGGAGGTCGGTGTGCCGACCGAGCCCTGGCGTAGTTCCAGGGCGCCGATCAGATAGAAGCTTCTCCAGGTTCCGTTCTCGCTGCCGGATCCGAGTTGCTCCAGTGCGTCGGCCTGAAGTCGCCGTGCCCCGGCGTTGTCCGGTTCGGCGAACAGGACGTGGTGGACGACTTGGACGACCCACCGGAAGTCGCCGTCGGCGAAGGACTGCCGGGCACGCTTCAGGACCTCGGCCGAGCCGCCCATGTAGTCGACGTAGCGCCGCCCGGCCTCGACCGGTGGGTGCTCCCAGGGGTGGGCCGGGTTGCCGTCGAACCAGCCAAGGTAGCGCTGGTAGACGGCCTTGGTGTTGTGGCTGACCGACCCGTAGTAACCGTGCGTGTGCCAGGCCCGTTCCAGGGCCGGGGGCAGCTGGATCGCCTCGGCGAACGCGGGCGAGCGCTACGGCGAAGCCGCGTGACGACTGCTGCCGGTCGGGCGGCGTGCCATGGCCGGTCGGGCGGCGTGCCATGAGAGAGCCGGCGGCAACGATCACCGCGGTCAAGGAATGACGCCTGCACGGCCGCAACCCCTTGCATCAGCGCTCGGCGGCGCCGGTCCGCTGGTAGATGTCGGGGATGCCGTCGTGGTCTTCGTCGAGGTTCTCCTCTTCGTACAGGCGCCGGTAGATGCCGTTGCGCCGCTTGATCAGAAGGGCTGCCAGGGCCGCGGCGACGAGTGAGCCGATGAGCACCGCGGCTTTGACGTGCTCGGCTGCGGCCGGGTCGGGGAAGGCCAGCTCGCCGATCAGTAGTGCCACGGTGAAGCCGATGCCGGCGAGGACGGCAAGCGCGAAGACGTCCGCCCAGGCCAGGTCCGGGTTGAGCCGGGCACGGGTGAAGCGGGCGGCCAGGTAGGTGCCCGCGAAGATGCCCAGGGTCTTGCCCACGACCAGGCCCACGACGACACCGAGAGGCTCGGGCTGGGTGAAGACCTCACCCAGGGAAGCGGCCGTCACTCCCACGCCTGCGGCGAAGAGGGCGAACAGGGGGACCACTACTCCGGCGGAGAACGGGTGCAGCAAGTGGGAGGTGCGTTCGGCGGGCGAGGCGGTCTCCTTCTCGTCGCGGGTGGTACGCAGGATCAGACCCAAGGCCACGCCGGCGACGGTGGCGTGGACGCCGCCGTTGTACATCAGTGCCCAGGTCACGACGCCGAGGGGGACGTACCACCACCAGCCTCGCACGCGGAAGCGCTGGAGCAGGTAGAAGACGATCAGGCACGCGAAGGCGCCGCCGAGCGCGGCGAAGTTCAGGTCGCTGGTGAAGAAGACCGCGATGATCAGGATGGCGCCCAGGTCGTCGACGACGGCGAGGGTGAGCAGGAACGCGCGCAGCGCGGCGGGCAGGTGGGTGCTGAGGACCGCGAGGACGGCGAGTGCGAAGGCGATGTCGGTGGCCATGGGCACGGCCCAGCCGTCCATGCTGCCGCCGCCCGCCGCGGCGGTGGCGACGTACAGCACCGCGGGCATGACCATGCCGCACAGCGCGGCGATGACCGGCAGGGCCGCCGTGGCCGGGGTGCGCAGCTCACCGACGACCAGTTCGCGCTTCAGCTCGATGCCTGCGACCAGGAAGAAGATCGCAAGCAGTCCGTCGGCCGTCCAGTGCTCCACCGAGAGGTCCAGGCCGAGCGCCGGTATGCCGAAATGGAAGTCTCGTATCTGCTCGTATGCCCCGCTCCATGGGCTGTTCGCCCAGATCAGCGCGACGACGGCGGCCGCGAGCAGCACCAGCCCGCCGACCGTTTCCGTCCTCAGGGCCTGGACCACCGCGTTGCGCTCGGGCAGCGGCAGGAGACCGAGGAACGGGGAGCGTTCGCGTGGTGCGGCAGCCATCAGTGGGACCTCCGGGGCGTCGACTTCAGGGCATACGAGCCCCAGGACGCCGACCAGACTTCCCGGCACACCGCGCGTCGTGTGGCACCGCCTCCTTGGCGGGTCATTGACGCGTTCCTCACACCCTAACCGCCTGCCTGCTGTCCTGCCAGACCCAGTTTCACCTGCGGAAACGAGGTGTGCGGGCATGGCGAGCGGGCCTGTTCACACCAAGGCGCGAGGTGTGGACAGGCCCGCTCAGGAGTCGGGCTCCCTGACCGTGGGAGGCGGTCAGGCGGTGCTCTTCACCGGCTCCTGGTCTTCGTCGGCCTCGTCGATCTCGCCGGCGTTGCGGGCGCGGACGAACTCCAGGAAGGAGTTCAGCTCGCGCTTGACGACCGGGGCGAGAAGGTAGAGGCCGATGATGTTGATGACGGCGAGCATGAAGAGCACGGCGTCGGCCATGTCGATCAGGGTCTGCAGCGTGAGCAGCGAGCCGGCGACGGCGAACAGCGTGTAGACGACCTTGAAGGTCAGTTCGCTGGCCTTGCTGCGGCCGAAGAGGTGCGTCCATGCCTTGAGGCAGTAATAGCCCCAGGTCAGCACGGTGGAGATGGCGAACAGCATCACGGCGACGGTGAGGATGTACGGGAACCAGGGAAGTACCGTGCCGAAGGCGTCGGACGTGATGGTGACGCCGCCGATGGACTGATCGTCACGTGCCTCCGCCCAGCTGGCCGGGTTGGCGATCACGATCGTGAGGGCGGTCATGGTGCAGATGATGACGGTGTCGATGAACGGCTCCAGCAGGGCGACGAGGCCCTCGCTTGCCGGATGCTTGGTCTTGACCGCGGAGTGCGCGATCGGCGCCGAGCCGAGACCGGCCTCGTTGGAGAACGCGGCCCGCTTGAAGCCGATGATCAGCGCGCCGAGGACACCACCGGCGACACCCTCGGGGTTGAAGGCGCCCTCGACGATCGAGACCAAGGCGTCGGGCACAGCCGTGATGTTCACCAGGATGACGATCAGGCAGGCGACGATGTAGATGCCGGCCATGGAGGGGACCAGCTTGCTGGTGACGTTGGCGATCGAGCGGATGCCGCCGAGCAGGACGATGCCGACGAGCGCGGCGATCAGGATGCCGAAGAACAGCGCGCCGGTGGAGGATCCGATCGCGCCGTCCTCGCCACCGGCGACGGAGACCAGCTGCGCGTAGCTCTGGTTGACCTGGAAGAGGTTCCCGCCGAAGAGGCCGAAGAACAGGATCATGAAGGAGGCGAGGACGGCGAGGACCTTGCCGAAGGTCTTGCCGTTCTTGCCGAAGCGGTCGGCGAGGCCCTTGGGCAGGTAGTGCATCGGGCCGCCGGAGACGGTGCCGTCCGCGTGCACCTCGCGGTACTTCACGCCGAGCGTGACCTCGACGAACTTGGTGGCCATACCGAGCAGGCCGCACAGGATCATCCAGAAGGTGGCACCGGGCCCACCGATGGAGACGGCGACGGCCACACCGGCGATGTTGCCGAGTCCGACGGTGCCGGAGACGGCCGCCGTCAGGGCCTGGAAGTGGTTGACCTCGCCGGCCGACCCCTTCTCGTCGTACTTGCCTCTCACCACGTCGACGGCGAGCCGGAACTTGCGGAACTGCACGAACCCGAACCAGCCGGTGAAGATCAGACCGGCGACGACGAGCCAGGCGACGATGAGGGGCAGGTCCGTTCCGCCGACGGGGACGGCGTAGAAGACGACTTCGCCGAGCCAGGTGGCTATCGGTTCGAAGAAGGAGCTGACTGCTTTGTCGACGGAATCGGTGAATGCGTCGAGAGACACTATGGCTACCTCGGTGGCGCAGGGGGGACCGGCGCCCGGGGAGGCTGCGCCGGCAAGTGTGCGGTCTTTGAGCGAACGCCGTTGTCCGATCGGCGAGCCGCGGTGGCACGGCCCGCGGACTCGGGCTGTGATCACGTTGGTCGTACTGCCGGTGCGTGCCGGCACTCCGCAGAGGGGCCAGGAGCCCGTGCGGGGTTGCGCAGTTCTAGCACGCCTTTTACGAATCCTTTAGTGATGGAAGTCACATAACGGTGGGTAATCTCGGAAAGTCCCAGCGCCCGTAACTGGACCGTTATACGGATTTGAGGCTCCGCTGAGCGAACGATCAACTGTTGATGAGGGCTGGGGGCCGTCGCGGACCTGTTGAGCGCGGGCCATCTCCGGTGGTGAGCAGGATGCCGCGTTCGCCGAGCGGACGATGCGGGAGCGTTCCACATGCTGGTGCCCCGCGTTAACGCGGGGGGCCGGGCCGTGGGCGACGGCGACCGCGTGCGCGTGGACGGCCGTAGGCCAAGCCTCGGCGAGGTGGTGCAGGTCGCCGCGGCCGTTGCGCAGGTCGTCGATGAACTCTCGGCGTACTGACTCTTCTTGACATACCGTCATGACCCATGCCGCCCCCGGCGAGGGCGCTGTCGGCGGAGCCGAGGGGGCGGGCCAGGCCGCGCGCGCCGCCGACAGATGGGTGTTGATCAGGGCACGCGGGCCGGATGCGGCGTCTGCGGCCTGTTCGACCTGTGCGCACCCGGGCGGCGTTCCCGTCACGGTGGGTAGCCCGTCGGGGGCCGAGACCTGGGTCAGGATGTGGGCACAGTCGTCCACATCCTGCTCCCGTACCGGCCGGTCCGTCACACGGTCCCCCGCACGATTGGCGCGCTGGTGTCGGCTTCTGGCGGCCCACCGGCATGGAGACCCTGATGAACGCTGCCGGGAACCGGCAATGCGCGAGGGTGCTCCTTCCGGGCAGCATGGCTCGCGGAGGAGCACTGCGGATGGTTCCGGTGCCGGACACCGGCAGGTGCCCGGCACCGGAATCCGAAAAGCAGCGCATCACCGACCACGACGCGCGTGTGCCGAGGGCAAGAAGGGGGAGCGGTTCATGCGGATGTTCCTGGAGGCCGCCACCGGCCTGCCAACGATCGTGCTCACCGCCGCCCTCGTCGTGCTCATGTCTTTCTGGCTGCTGGTCGCGGTACGGGTCGCCGCCCCCGCCAGCTTCGACGCGGACGTGGACCTCGGTCCATGGGGCATGGGTGGAGTGCCGGTGTCGGTCGCGCTCACGGTGCTGACGGTCCTTGCCTGGCTGCTGGGCGTCGGGGCGACGATGGCGCTGGGTACCTTCATGTCCCCTGGTCCCGCCACCGGGCTGCTGCGCCTGGCCGTGCCGGTCGCGGCACTTCTGGTCGCCTGGCGGTTGACCTGCCTGTCCGTTCGCCCGTTGCACCGCCTCTGCACCGATGAACCCCGGCCCTCGCCCCTGCGTGACCGCACCGCGGCGCGCGACACCGGCGACGGAAGCCGGGACACGCTACGGGGGCGCCGTAGGAGGGAGCGCTACAGATGCGCGACCGCGCCGCCTGAGACACGGTCCCTGCGGCAGCAGCCGTTGCCATGACCGATATACGGGTGCGGCCGCCCTGCATGCCTTTGCCCGACAGTCTCCGGGGACTCCTCCAGGCCGCTCTTACCGGGCGGCACGTCGCGGAAACGTGCGCGCGTTCCCCGAGAGGCGGCGGCCGATCAGGTCCGCCGTCGGCCTGCCCTTCGTCGACCCACAGCCGGGCTGTCAGCGCTGCAGGTGCACGGTGAAGTGGCGCTCCGTCTCACCCGCGGGGACGGTGCGGATGAAGCCGCGAGCGGTGCTGTAGTCGCCCGAGCCACCGGTGATGCCGACGTCGACCGAGTCCGGGGCGGGCAGGTGCAGCAAGGACTGTGCGGCGAACTGTCCCTCGGGCAGCGCGAAGGTGCCTATGCACTGGAGTGCGGCAGGGGTGACCTGCGTGAAGGTGCAGACCGCACTGTGGTCGCCCACCTTCTTGCCGTCGCGGTAGAGGTCCTCGTGAACGACCCGCTGGTCACCCACGCTGACGCCCGCCTCGCCCAGATCGACCTCACCGGCGGAGGTCTGCTTGCCAACCAATTCGAAGGTATCGACGCGAGGCTTCGCGACGGAGGTGTCGGCCGACGCCGACGGTACGAGCGCCGTGACTCCCGCGAGGGCAACCGCCACGCCGGCGGCCGCGCTCAGGTAGCGCCTCTTGCTCGTCCTCAAAGTGCTGGACACTTCGGTGCTCCGTTCATCGGTTGCCACGCTGCAGGTGCCGTGCGAACCACATCGCGGTGTCCCGCGCCGTCTCAGATGAAGTCGGCCAGGTCTCGCAGAAGGGCGGCTTTGGGCTTGGCCCCAAGGATTTGCTTGACCACTTCGCCGTCCCGGAACACGTGCAGGGCAGGGATGCCGGTGATGCCGGCCTGCTCTGGGGTCAGCGGATTCTCGTCGACGTTCATCTTGACGATCTCGATCTTGTCGCCGTGCTCGGCCGCGATCTCTTCAAGAATCGGGGCGATCTGGCGGCATGGGGCACACCACTCGGCCCAGTAGTCGACGAGCACGGGCTTGTCGCTCCTCAGGACCTTCTCTTCGAAGTCTGCGTCGGTCACGGATTTCACGACTCCCCCTCGGCGGGCGGGCACTGGCTGCCGTCGGGTCCGGACTCAGGAAGTGCGAACGTCCAGGGGTACACATTCACATTCTCACGCACCCCATTCCTGACGGCACCTCGCAGGGCAGGCCGTCGTTTCAGACTGCGGTAGGCGGCCACTGCGGTCGATGCCGAGTCCCGACGAGATCCCGCGCCGTCGCTGTAGGCGAGGCTTCCGGCGGTGACGGCGGCAAGGACGTTCTCCGCCGGCACTCGTGCGCCGTCTTGAGCGGCCACGCCGTCGGATCTGCTTGTCACTGCGCGGTCCTCACGTCGGGCCTCGGGGACGCTCGTCCGGCATGGCTACGTCCCTGCGCCACGGGGGGGCAGCGCGAAGCGTGTTGCCAGGTGGCCAACCGCACCCGTGACAGTGACGAAGGCCGACGGCATTCGCGGGCCGAGGCCCGGCGGCCCGACGGCTCGGGGAGATACTCGAAGCGCATGAAGCCGAGTTTGCGGCGGCGCGTTCAGTGAAGAGGTGACTGCGCTGCGGCACGAGACGGTGGACCGGCGACGAACGGACCTGCCAAGCTCTTGCACCTGCCAGGTCACGACTACGGCATCGAGGTCAGCGTGCCTCCTGCGAGTCCATGACAGTGGTCGTGAGTGATGCGGCTCCCAAGGTGATGACGCCATCGGAAAGCGGTGTGCAGCGCACCCCGCCCTTACCTCTCAGCGCCCGCTGGGCACCGGCTCCGATGGTGGTCTCCATCCAGGCACACGGCCTCGCAGCGGTGTTGACCGCTAGCAGCACCGGGCCGCTGCCGCTGTCCAAACTGACCACCGACCCCAGGTACGCATCGATGTCTATTCCTCTCAGGAGCACGTTCCGACGCGTCTGCCGAAGGTCAACGGCCGCATTGATGTGCCTCGGAAGATTCTCCACTGCCATCAAGGTAACGGCGGCGCGGCGGTGCGCCGGGTGACCGAAGTACCGGTCGCCGACGATCCCCAGATTGCGCCGGACTTCGAGCCTCTCGACCAGCTCGTCTTCCTCGGTCGCAGCCGGGCCGTCGGCCGGCCGTCCCATGTAGCGATGGGTCGGTGACAACAAGAGCTGAATCACTTCCACCATGGCCATGAGGTTCACTCTACGGCGGGGCGAAAGGCACCGGCAGGAGCGGACGCGGAACCTGGAGGGAACTTGGATAGGTACGACGGCGCAGCCCGGCTCTCCCCACTCAGGACTCCGCGAAGCGGCGGCCCGCTCCGGGTGCCGCTCCGTGCCTTGGGAAGAGATGCTGAGGACAGTTCTCGGTTCACGGGAAGAAAGTAGCTACCATAACCGTTTCGGTAATAACCTTGAGGCTGATGCATTCCATGATCGAGGAGGTCGATGATGTCCCCGCGCACGACCGAGCCCAGCCCACTGACCCAGCCGCCGGCGGCTGACGTGGTCCTGCAATTCGTCAATACGCACCCCGCGGGACCCCATCGACTGCCGGAGCGCTTCGGAAGCGCGGAGGCTCTGCGCGCATGGCTGCGGGAGCAGGCCCTGGGCTGGGAGACGACCCATGTCACGGAGGCCGACGCGGCCAGCGCCCGCGAGCTGCGCGAAGCCTTGATCACCGTCCTGCTCGCTCATTCCGCCGACAAGGACACCACCCCCGGCGTGCTCGCCGAGGCGGAGGGCTACCTGCGCCACGCCGCCTCCCGGTATCCACTGGTGACGGTAGTCACCGCGTCCGGGGCGTCCCTGGCACCCGCGCAGACCGATGTACCCGGGTTGTTCGGCACCGTGTTGGCGAACGCCACGGAGCTCGCCCAGACGGGCGTCTGGGACAGGCTGCGGGCATGCCGGCACCAGCCGTGTCACTTCGGCTTCTTCGACCGGACGCGGAACAAGAGCACCGTCTTCTGCGGCCCGGGATGCGGTTCGCGTGAGTCGATGCGCGCATACCGGCAGAGGAAGAAGGCACTGGCCGCCGAGCATGACCCGTCTTCGAAGTGATCCTCCGGGCGGCCTCTCGGCTGGTACGCGCGTATGGACTCACTGACCCAGGAGGCTCCTGTCACAGTGCACCCGGCGATCGACCCGCCACCTCATGCGTGGACGTAATCGAACTGGAGTACCCATACACATCGGCCGATCCCGACCGGGCGGGATGTGACGTTCCCCTCCCCGTCGAGCTTTGCTAGTTATGAGCTAATCCTTTACGGTCATAACCAAGGATGCGCCACGCCACCGGGCGGTGCTCCGGCGAGCAACCCGAGCACGGCACCCCGTCCCGCGCCTATGGGGCAGGCATCTCTGGCAGTGGTGACCGCCGACGACCCGACCCTTCACCGTTCGGACGCCGCGGTCTTCCCCACCTGGATCACAACCGTCATCCAGGTCGCATCAGCCGGTCGGCGGCGGACAGCGCGTTCGCCGACTTCGGTTGTGAACCAAGAAGGAAAAGCGACCAGATGTATATGAAGCTCGAAGTCACCGTGCTGCCCGTGTCCGATGTCGATCGGGCCAAGACCTTCTACGAGGCACTCGGGTTCCGTCTGGACCTCGACAAGGCCGTGAGTGAGGACTGGCGCGCGGTGCACTTCACGCCGCCCGGCTCCGAGTGCTCGATCATGTTCGGCACGGGAATGACCTCCGCCGAGCCGGGCTCAGCCCAGGGCCTGTACCTGGCCGTCCTCGACATCGAGGAGGCCCGTGCGGAGCTCCTCGGCCGCGGTATCGAGGTGAGCGAGATCTTCCACGACGCCGGAGGCCTCCTCTTCCACGGACACGACAGCGGCGACGTCACCCACCGGCTTGAGGGCCAGGGCCGCGAGCCCGGTCTGCACCCCGAGCGCGCCTCCTACGGCTCGTTCGCCACCTTCAGCGACCCCGACGGCAACGGCTGGGTGCTCCAGGAGATCCAGCAGCGGTTCCCGGGCCGCTGACCGTCCAGCCGCTCCCCCGCACGAACGAGATCGGGGGGCGGACTGCCAGGCAGCTCAAGCCCCGGACATGTCGGCCCGGCAACTGCCGGGCCGGCACGGGTGCGCTGCGTCAGCGCACCCGTGTCGGCAACTGAATCCCGCAGAACCAGTGACCAAGTACCGACTACCGACAGACGGAACAATGATGCAAGAGACCACCCGTACCTACGATGTGATCGTCATCGGCGCAGGACCGGTCGGCGAGAACGTGGCCGAGCGCACCCGTGCAGCCGGACTCAGCACCGTGATCGTGGAGCGCGAACTGCTGGGTGGCGAGTGCTCGTTCTGGGCCTGCGAACCGAGCAAGGCGCTACTGCGCCCGGTCGTGGCGCGTGCCGACGCGCGCCGAGTGCCCGGGCTGAGCCACGCGGTGGCCGGTCCGTTGGACGTCGAGGCCGTCCTCGCCCACCGCGACAGGATGTCCAGCTACTGGAAGGACGAGGACCAAGTCGACTGGCTCGACTCGGTCTCGGTCGATCTCATACGTGGTCACGGCCGCTTGGCGGGACCGCGCCAGGTCAGCGTGCAGACTTCCGAAGGCGGCACGATCAACCTCAGTGCACGGTACGCCGTGGTCGCCTCCACGGGCACCAGCGCTGCGCTGCCCGACATCCCTGGCGTGGACAGTGTTCAGCCCTGGACCAGCCGTGAGGCGACCAGCGCCGACCGTGTGCCTCGCCGTCTGGCCGTGGTCGGCGGCGGTGTGGTGGCCGTCGAAATGGCAAGCGCGTGGCAAGCGCTGGGTTCCCAGGTCACGATGCTGGTCCTGGAGGACGGGCTGCTGCAGCGCATGGAGCCGTTCGCCGGCGAACTGGTCGCCGAGGGGTTGCTGGAGGCCGGCGTCGACATCCGCTTCAGGACGTCGGTGGTCTCCATGACACGTGGCGACGGCGAGGTGCGACTCACTCTCGACGACGGCGGCGAACTGGCGGCGGACGAGATCCTCGTCGCGACCGGACGAGCCCCGCGAACCTGGGACCTCGGGTTGGAGACCATCGGTCTCACTCCAGGTGAATGGCTGAAGGTGGATGACACCTTCCAAGTGACTGACGTCGCCGACGGCTGGTTCTACGCCGTCGGGGACCTCAACCGGCGCGCGCAGGTGGCCCACCAGGGCCAGTACCACGCCCGGATCGCCGGGGCCGTCAACGGCGCCCCGGCCCGGGGGGAGGA